>NZ_VZZR01000054.1:0-107740 GCF_009650555.1 Pseudomonas sp. EMN2 | reverse complement strand
ACGCGGGATGGAGCAGCCTGGTAGCTCGTCGGGCTCATAACCCGAAGGTCGTCGGTTCAAATCCGGCTCCCGCAACCATATTCGTCAGAGCAAGCCCCGCCTATCGAAAGATAGTGCGGGGCTTGTTGCATTCCGGCCCATCGCTTTGAGCCATGCAGACCAGGCGCAGTGCGCCTCCCGCCTCGCCCCCGCCGCTGATCCACATAGCTGAATGAACTATCTTTAACTATCCTGAAACAGATTAACTACATGGGCCGGAGTAATATCTGGACACGTTTTTCCAAAGGGATTTTCACTTGGCCGTAGCTCGCTTGCACCTCGCGCTGACCGCACGGGGTACCCCATGACCGCCCCCACCCCCGAAACCCAGGCACCGCTGACTGCGGCCTTGCCTACGGCTGCGCAACGCCTGCCCTGGCTGGAACGCCTGAGCAAGTACCGCCAACCCCTGGGCCTCGCGCTGACCCTGGTGCTGTTCACCATGGGCCTGATTGCCTGCCGCCACCTGTTAAGCGAGCTGGACATCTACGCGCTGCATGACGCCATGCTCAGCGTGCCGTCCAACGCGTTGCTGGGAGCACTGCTGGCTACCGCAGTCGGCTTCCTGATCCTGCTGGGCTACGAATGGTCGGCCAGCCGTTTCGCGGCGGTGCAGTTACCGCCGCGAACCCTGGTGCTAGGTGGTTTCAGCGCCTTCGCGATTGGTAATGCCATCGGCCTGTCGATGCTCTCCGGTGGTTCGGTACGTTATCGCCTGTATGCCCGCCAGGGCCTGAGCGCCGCGGAAGTCGCACGCATGACCGTGTTCGCCAGCCTGTCACTGGGCTGCGCGCTGCCGCCGCTGGCGGCCCTGGCCACCCTCAGCGACCTGCCGGCAGCAGCCACTGCACTGCGCCTGCCCGCGCCGCTGCTGGGTGGGATTGCCGTGGCAGTACTGGTCATGACCGCAGCATTGGTAATGGGCCTGTACCGTCGCCGCCTGGCGGAACAACCGCTCAAGGACAGCCTGCTGGTTCAGTTCGGCCGCCGCACCCTGCGCCTGCCAAGCGCTCGCCTGGCCGGCCTGCAACTGCTGATCACCGCGCTGGACGTAGCCGCCGCCGCCACCGTGCTGTACCTGCTGCTGCCGGAAGCGCCGCCATTCGGGGCCTTTGTACTGGTCTACCTGCTGGCACTGGCTGCCGGTGTGCTGAGCCACGTACCCGGCGGTGTCGGTGTGTTCGAGGCGATCCTGCTGGCCGCCTTTGCCAACCAGCTGGGCGCCGCACCACTGGCCGCCGCCCTGCTGCTGTACCGACTCATTTACGTTGTGCTGCCGCTGCTGCTGGCGTGCGTACTGCTGCTGGCCAACGAAGCGCGCCGCCTGCTGTTCGCCCAACAAGCCATCCGCGCGGCTTCCGGGCTGGCGGCACCGGTCCTGGCAATCCTGGTGTTCCTCTCCGGCGTGGTGCTGCTGTTCTCCGGCGCCACCCCCGAGATCGACAGCCGCCTGGAACACATGGGTTTCCTGATTCCGCACCGACTGATCGATGCGTCTCACTTCGGCGCCAGCCTCATCGGCGTGCTGTGCCTGCTGCTGGCCCAGGGCCTGCGCCGCCGTCTGTCAGCCGCCTGGCTACTGACCACCGTGCTGCTGCTGGTAGGCGCAGTCCTGTCGCTGCTCAAGGGCTTCGACTGGGAAGAAGCCACGCTCATGTGCCTCACCGCTGCCCTGCTGGCACTGTTCCGCCGTTCGTTCTATCGCCCCAGCAGGCTGCTCGAGCTGCCGTTCTCGCCGGTGTACCTGGTGGCCAGCGCCTGCGTGGTCGGTGCGTCGATCTGGCTGCTGCTGTTTGCCTACCAGGACGTACCCTACACCCACAAACTGTGGTGGCAGTTCACCCTTGATGCCGATGCCCCACGCGGCCTGCGCGCGGCCATGGGCAGCGCCGTGCTGCTGGTGATCGTCGCCCTGACCTGGCTGCTGCGCACCGCGCGCCCGGTGATCCACCTGCCCAGCGAAGACGAACTGCAACGCGCCAACCGCATCCTGCTGGCCTCGGACCAGCCCGACGGAGGCCTGGCGCTGACCGGCGACAAGGCCCTGCTGTTCCATCCCAGTGGCAACGCCTTCCTCATGTACGCCCGCCGTGGTCGCAGCCTGGTGGCTTTGTACGACCCGATCGGGCCGGCTCAGGAGCGCGCCGAGATGATCTGGCAGTTCCGCGACCTGTGCGACCTGCACCACGCGCGCCCGGTGTTCTACCAGGTACGCGCGGAGAACCTGCCGTTCTACATGGACATCGGCCTGACCGCGATCAAGCTGGGCGAAGAAGCCCGCGTCGACCTGCGCCGCTTCGACCTCGAAGCCAAGGGCAAGGAGATGAAGGACCTGCGCTACACCTGGAACCGCGGTGGACGCGACGGCCTGACCCTTGAGGTCCACGAGCCTGGCCATGCGCCGCTGGCGGAGCTCAAGGAAATCTCCGACGCCTGGCTCGAAGGCAAGAACGTGCGCGAGAAAGGCTTCTCGCTCGGCCGCTTCAGCCCTGAATACCTGCAGCACTTTCGCATCGCGCTGATCCGCTTCCAGGGCCGCCCGGTGGCCTTTGCCAACCTGCTGGAAACCCACAGCAACGAGCTGGCCAGCCTGGACCTGATGCGCGCCCACCCGGACGCGCCGAAGCTGACCATGGAATTCATGATGGTTGGCCTGATCCTCCACTACAAGAGCCATGACTATGGCCGTTTCAGCCTGGGGATGGTCCCCCTTTCCGGCTTGCAGCCGCGGCGCGGCGCACCCTTGACCCAACGCCTGGGTTCGATGGTGTTCCAGCGTGGCGAGCAGCTGTACAACTTCCAGGGCCTGCGGCGCTTCAAGGACAAGTTCCAGCCGGACTGGGAACCCCGTTACATGGCCGTGCCGGCCGGGCTCGACCCGCTGGTGGCACTGGCTGATACCGCCGCCCTGATTGCTGGTGGCCTGACTGGATTGGTGAAACGTTGATGATCCGACGCTATTGGCTGTACGTACTGATTCCCCTGCTGCTGGCCGCCCTGGCCGGCGGCGCGGCCTTCTGGCTGTGGACTCGCCCTGCGCCGGAGGCGCGCCTGGACCACCTGACCCTGGGCGACGGCAGCAGCCTGACCCGGGCCACCCCTGGCGTGCATGCCAAGGCCCGGGTAGCCATCGGCGTGCCGCAGGAGCAGGCCTTGAGCGACAAGCAGCTGCTGGACCTGAGCCAGGCCGGCGAAGCTCAATTGGTGCAGGTGATCCTGCCGCCGGCCGACTGCGGCAAACAGCAGGCGGCCATGACTGAGGCACTGGCGCAGTTGTCCGACAAACCCACCGTGGTCGCCGGCATCGGCCCTGGCGCCGCCCAGGCCTGGCGCTGGCTGGCTACACAAAGCGACGACAAGGCCCGCGCCATCTCGGTGGACTTCACCCTTGAACAACCGGGCTGCCAGGTTGAATTGCCCAAATCCGCCGCCCACGGCCACTGGAACGTGGCCTGGAACGACAACCCGGACGATGCCAGCGCCGCCTTCGTGCGCGACCAGGCCAACGCCGAGACCAGCATTGCCGACTACGACATCCACCTGCCCCAGGTACTCAAGGCCCAGCTCACCCAAGCCCTGGTTGGCCAGGACGGCAATGCCCTGGCGATCCCGGTAGTGGAAGTGCCAGCCGGGCAGACCACCGACACCGTCACCCTGTTCCTCTCCGGTGACGGCGGCTGGCGCGACCTGGACCGTGACGTCGCCGGCGAGATGGCCAAGCTCGGCTTCCCAGTCGTGGGCATCGATACCCTGCGCTACTACTGGCAGCACAAGACGCCGGAACAAAGCGCCGCCGACCTGTCCGAGCTGATGCAGCACTACCGCCAGAAATGGGGCACCAAGCGCTTCGTGCTGACCGGCTACTCGTTCGGCGCCGACGTACTGCCGGCCATCTACAACCGCCTGCCCGAAGAGGACCAGAAGCGCGTCGATGCGGTGATCCTGCTGGCCTTCGCCCGCAGCGGCAGCTTCGAGATCGAAGTCGAGGGCTGGTTGGGCAAGGAAGGCCAGGAAGCCCCGACCGGTCAGGAAATGGCCAAGCTGCCCGCCGCCAAGGTGGTGTGCGTGTACGGTGTCGAGGAAACCGACGAAAGCGGCTGCACCGACAAGACTGCCGTGGGCGAGCGCATGAAGCTGCCCGGCGGTCACCACTTCGACGAGAACTACCCGGCACTGGCCAAGCGTCTGATCAACGAGATCGAGACCCGCCAGGGGAAGTCCAGCGTCGCTGAGAAGTGATGTGAAAAGGGGCCGCTATGCGGCCCCTTGCTGTTTCTAGATCTCGACCTGGGTTCCCAGCTCGATCACCCGGTTCAACGGCAGGTTGAAGAAGCGCAGGTTACCGTTGGCGTTCTTGAGCAGGAACGCGAACAGGTTGCCGCGCCAGCGCGACATCCCCTCCAGGCGCGATGCGATCACCGTTTCCCGGCTGAGGAAATAGGTGGTGCGCATCGGGCTGAAATCCAGCTCGTCCAGGTGGCACAGCTTCAATGCTGCCGGTACATCAGGCTCATCCATGAAGCCGAAATGCAGCAGCACGCGGAAGAACCCGTCGCCATAGGCCTCCACTTCAAAACGCTCGCTCTCCGGCACCCGCGGCCGATCCTCGCTGACCACGGTCAACAACACCACCTGGCTGTGCAGTACCTGGTTGTGCAGCATGTTGTGCAACAGCGCGTGGGGCACGGCGTCCGATCGCGCGGTAAGGAACACCGCCGTGCCCTCGACCCGGTGCGGTGGCTGCACACGGATGCTGCCGATGAACAGCGGCAGCGGCAACGCGCCTTCGTCGATGCGGTCGACCAGGATCTGCTTGCCGCGCTTCCAGGTGCTCATCAGCACGAACAGCACGATCCCCGCCAATACCGGGAAAGCACCGCCCTGGACGATCTTCGGCACGTTGGCGGCGAAGAACAGCCCATCGACGAACAGGAAGCCCACCAGAATCGGTACCGCCAGCACCGGTGGCCATTTCCACAGCAGCAGCATCACCGCCGACACCAGGATGGTGGTCATCAACATGGTGCCGGTCACCGCCACCCCATAGGCCGCAGCCAGGGCGCCGGACGATTCGAAGCCGATCACCAGCAGCACCACGCCGACCATCAGCGTCCAGTTCACCGCACCGATGTAGATCTGCCCCTGCTCGTCGCTGGAGGTGTGCTGGATCTGCATGCGCGGGATGTAACCGAGCTGGATGGCTTGGCGGGTCAGGGAGAAGGCACCCGAGATGACCGCCTGCGAGGCGATCACCGTGGCCATGGTGGCCAGGCCCACCAACGGCAGCAATGCCCAGCTCGGTGCCAGCAGGTAGAAGGGGTTACGGGCGGCTTCGGGGTTCTGCAGCAGCATTGCCCCCTGGCCAAAGTAGTTGAGCACCAGCGCCGGCAGCACCAGGATGAACCAGGCGCGGGCGATCGGCTTGCGGCCGAAGTGGCCCATGTCGGCATACAGCGCCTCGGCCCCCGTCAGCGCCAGCACCACGGCACCGAGGATCGCCACGCCCATGCCCGGGTGAACGATGAAGAAATTCAACGCCCAGCCCGGGTTAAAGGCCTTGAGCACTTCCGGGCTCTGCGAGATGCCATGCACGCCGAGCGCCCCCAGCACCAGGAACCAGGTGACCATGATCGGGCCGAACAGCTTGCCGATGGTCTCGGTGCCGTGCTTCTGCACCAGGAACAGCGCCACCAGCACCACAAGCGAGATCGGCACCACCCAGTGATCGATACCGTCGAACGCCAGGCCCATGCCCTCCACCGCCGACAGCACCGACACCGCCGGGGTGATCATGCTGTCGCCATAGAACAACGAGGCGCCGATCAGGCCGCAGATGACCATCAACGCACGCAGCTTGGGATGGCTGGCCGTGGCCCGCCGCGCCAGCGCGGTCAGCGCCATGGTGCCGCCCTCGCCCTGGTTGTCGGCGCGCAGGATGAACATCACGTACTTGAACGACACCACCCACAGCAGCGACCAGAGGATCAGCGACAGGATGCCCAGCACCCCATCGTGGTTGACCGGTACGCCATAACCACCGCTGAAGACCTCTTTGAGGGTGTACAGCGGGCTGGTGCCGATATCTCCATAGACCACCCCAACAGCTGCCACGAGCAGGCCCAGCGACCGCGTCGCGCCCTGCTTTCCTTCGTGCCCGCCCTCGGCGTGACTGCTTGCCTGAACCATCGACCACTCCCGCAGAAGGCCTGTTAGACCGATTGAATTCCCATCCGCGTCGGGGCATCCCACAGGCCCCCGCGCAACGGCGCGAAGCATAGCGCAGCGTTCGTCGTATTTCTGCTGGTCAAGCGACCTTGCGCTCGCTAGAATTGCGCACTTTTTGATCAGAGGCGCGAAAAGCGCCCGCCAGGATCGCCCCCGTTACCGGCCGGGCGACCTGTATTCAATACCGAGGTTAGCCATGTCCACCACTCCCGCCACCCCTAAGGTCGGCTTCGTTTCCCTGGGTTGCCCAAAGGCCCTGGTCGATTCCGAGCGCATCCTGACCCAGCTGCGCATGGAAGGCTATGAAGTCGTGCCGACCTACGAGGACGCCGACGTGGTGGTGGTCAACACCTGCGGCTTCATCGACAGCGCCAAGGCCGAGTCGCTGGAAGTGATCGGCGAAGCCATCAAGGAAAACGGCAAGGTCATCGTCACCGGCTGCATGGGTGTCGAAGAGGGCAGCATCCGTGACGTGCACCCGAGTGTGCTGTCGGTCACCGGCCCCCAGCAGTACGAGCAGGTGGTCAACGCCGTGCACGAAGTGGTACCGCCACGCCAGGACCACAACCCGCTGATCGACCTGGTGCCGCCGCAAGGCGTGAAACTGACCCCGCGCCACTACGCCTACCTGAAGATTTCCGAAGGCTGCAACCACAGCTGCAGCTTCTGCATCATTCCGTCGATGCGCGGCAAGCTGGTCAGCCGCCCGGTCGGTGAAGTGCTGAGCGAGGCCGAGCGCCTGGTCAAGGCCGGCGTCAAGGAAATCCTGGTGATTTCCCAGGACACCAGCGCCTACGGCGTCGACGTCAAGTACAAGACCGACTTCTGGAACGGCCGCCCGGTCAAGACCCGCATGCTCGAACTGTGCGAAGCGCTGAGCAGCCTGGGCGCCTGGGTGCGCCTGCACTACGTCTATCCGTACCCGAACGTGGACGACGTGATTCCGCTGATGGCCGCCGGCAAGATCCTGCCGTACCTGGACATCCCGTTCCAGCACGCCAGCCCCAAGGTGCTCAAGTCAATGAAGCGCCCGGCCTTCGAAGACCGCACCCTGGCCCGTATCAAGAACTGGCGCGAACAGTGCCCCGAGCTGGTGATCCGTTCGACCTTCATCGTCGGCTTCCCTGGCGAGACCGAGGAAGACTTCCAGTACCTGCTGGACTGGCTGACCGAAGCCCAGCTCGACCGCGTCGGCTGCTTCCAGTACTCGCCGGTGGAAGGCGCCCCGGCCAACGACCTGGGCCTGGACGAAGTACCGGATGACGTCAAGCAGGAACGTTGGGACCGTTTCATGGCCCACCAGCAGGCCATCAGCACCGCCCGCCTGCAACTGCGCATCGGCAAGGAAATCGAAGTGCTGATCGACGAAGTCGAAGAGCAAGGCTCGGTAGGCCGTAGCTTCTTCGACGCGCCGGAAATCGACGGCAGCGTGTTCATCGATGGCGATCACGGCTTCAAGCCGGGCGACAAAGTGCGTTGCCGCATCGTCGATGCCGATGAATACGACATGTGGGCAGAGCCTGTCTGACAGCCCCCTGCACTGAAAATACCCCGCCCACTGGCGGGGTATTTTTTTGCATCTATGTTTGTGCAGAGGCCAACGTACACCGGAGCCGCCGAGGATGAAGCCGACGCTGACCCTGCACACACCCCGCTATGCCGACTACCCGGAACTGGTGCGGATCTGGGAGGCATCGGTACGGGCTACCCATGATTTCCTCCCCGACGCCTACATCCAACTGTTGCGTGAGCATGTGCTGGCCAAGTACCTGGATGCCGTGATGCTGGTCTGCTGCAAGGACCGTGAGCGGCGCATCCTTGGCTTTGCCGGCGTGGCCAATGGTCGCGTCGACCTCCTGTTCGTCGCGCCCGAACATTTCGGCCGGGGCGTTGGCCAACGGCTACTGCGTTATGCAGTGGCGGAATTGAATGCCGAACGCCTGGACGTAAACGAACAGAACTCCGAGGCCCTTGGCTTCTACTTGCACGAAGGCTTCGAGGTGATTGGCCGCTCGGCAACGGACGGCCTGGGGCAGCCTTATCCATTGCTGCACATGCAACGGCGCCGTGAGGCGCTGCCTACGAGGTAGCAGTCCTTTGCCGAAATGGCGCAAATGACACCAATTTGCAGCCCCAAACCTACCGGGGCAGGTACAATGAGCGCTTTCCCTGCCCTGCGAACTCATTGTCCATGTCCGAGCCTATCCGCCTGTCCAAACGCCTCATCGAACAGCTTGGCTGCTCGCGCCGAGAGGCCGAACTGTACATCGAAGGAGGCTGGGTCACGGTCGATGGCGAAGTGGTCGAACAGCCGCAATTCAAGATCCTCGACCAGCGCGTGGAACTGCTGCCTGGCGCCCGCGCCGAGACCCTGGAGCCGGTGACCTTGCTGCTCAACCAGCAAGCTGGCCAGAGCGTGGCAATCGCCCAGGCAGGCATGTCCATGGCCAACCTCAGCGAAGCCCACCGCGAAGGCCTGCGCCCGCTGCACGGCCATTTCAACCGCCAGGATTGCATTGCCCCACTGCTGCCGGGCGCCAGTGGCCTGCAGGTGTTCACCCAGGACTGGCGCGTCAGCCGCAAGATCGACGCCGACCTGCGTCGCCTCGAGCAGGAATACATCGTCCAGGTCAGCGGCGAAGCCAAGCCTGGTGCGCTGGAACGCCTGGCCCGCGGCGTGGAGCGCAAGGGCGTGGAGTTGCCCAAGGCCAAGGCCAGCTGGCAGAACGAGCAGCACCTGCGCATGGTGCTGAAGAACCCGCAACGCGGGCAGATCGAGGCATTGTGCGAAACCGCGGGCCTTAAGGTGCTGGGCATGCGCCGCATCCGCCTGGGCGGCGTGTCGATGGGCAAGCTGCCTGCGGGGCAATGGCGCTATGTCGCCGCCACCGAACGTTTCTAGCATTACTGCCGCGCGCACAGGTGCGGCTCTTGAACAGGATTTGCTGCAATGAACCACAACGACGTCATGCGTAGCCTGCGCTACATGATCAAAGCCAACGACCAGAAAATGGCCGAGATCATCGGCCTGGCCGGCCTGCAGGTAACCGCAGAGGCGATTGCCGGCTATGTGAAGAAAGAAGAAGAGCCCGGCTTCGTACAATGCCCGGACAAGGTCATGGCCTATTTCCTCGACGGTCTGGTGATCCACCGCCGCGGCCGCGACGACAGCCGCCCGCCACAGCCTGTCGAGCTGCCGGTGACCAACAACACCATTCTCAAGAAGCTGCGAGTGGCCTTCGAGCTGAAGGAAGACGACCTGCACGCGGTGCTCAAGGCGGTCAACTTCCCGGTGTCCAAGCCCGAACTGAGCGCGCTGTTCCGCAAGGTCGGCCATGACAACTACCGCCCTTGCGGCGACCAGTTGCTGCGCAACTTCCTCAAGGGCCTCACCCAGCGCGTGCGTGGCTGATGCAACACACGGTCTCGCCGGTCGGCATCGTCCGCTCCTGCTTCAAGGAGAAGTTCGCCATCCCGCGCCAGCCACAACTGGCGCCAGCAGCGCGGGGCGTGCTCGAACTGCTGCCGCCGTTCGACCAGGGGGACGCGGTAGAGGGGCTGGAGCAGGTCAGCCACGTCTGGCTGTTGTTCCTGTTCCACGAGGCGCTGGAAGACAAGCCACGGCTGAAGGTGCGCCCGCCGCGCCTGGGAGGCAACAAGAGCATGGGGGTGTTCGCCACCCGCGCCACCCACCGCCCCAACGGCATCGGTCAGTCGGTGGTGCGCCTGGAAGGCGTCGAGCCCGGGCGCCTGCTGCTTTCAGGCATCGACCTGCTCGACGGCACGCCGGTGCTGGATATCAAACCCTACGTGCCCTATGCCGACAGCATCCTTGAGGCGACCAACCAGATGGCTGGCGCGGCACCGGCGCCCATCGCCGTACAGTGGAGTGACAGCGCCCTGCCCCAGGCTCGCGAACATGCGCTGCGCCTGGATGAGCCGCTGGTGGCGTTGATCGAGCAATGCCTGGCACAGGACCCGCGGCCCGCCTATCAGGTACCGCCCGTCGAGCGGGTGTACGGGGTGAAGTTCTGGGATGTGCAGGTGCGCTGGCACTACCCTCAGCCCGATCAGATCCGGGTGCTGGAGGTCGTGCGGGATAGTTGAGCCTTCAATGGCTTTGCTCTATCCAGACATAAAAAAACGCAGGCCAAGGCCTGCGTTTTTCGTTTACCGCGCTCGCCTTACTTCTCGACGAAGGCGCGCTCGATCAGGTAATCACCCGGCTCGCGCATGCGCGCCGAGATCTTCAGGCCGAAGCTGTCCAGCACTTCGCTGGTCTCGTCGAGCATGCTCGGGCTGCCGCAGATCATCGCGCGGTCGTCCTGCGGGTTGATCGGTGGCAGGCCGATATCGCTGAACAGCTTGCCGCTGCGCATCAGATCGGTCAGACGGCCCTGGTTCTCGAACGGCTCACGGGTCACGGTCGGGTAGTAGATCAGCTTGTCACGCACGGACTCGCCGAAGAACTCGTTCTGCGGCAGGTGCTCGGTGATGAACTCGCGGTAGGCGACTTCGTTCACGTAGCGCACGCCGTGGACCAGGATCACCTTCTCGAAACGCTCGTAGGTCTCGGGGTCCTGGATGACGCTCATGAATGGCGCCAGGCCAGTGCCGGTGCTCAGCAGGTACAGGTGCTTGCCCGGGTTCAGGTCGTCAAGTACCAGCGTGCCGGTAGGCTTCTTGCTGATGATGATCTCATCGCCTTCCTTCAGGTGTTGCAGCTGCGAGGTCAACGGACCGTCCGGCACCTTGATGCTGAAGAATTCCAGGTGCTCTTCCCAGTTCGGCGACGCGATGGAGTAGGCGCGCATGAGCGGGCGGCCGCTTTCCTGCTGCAGGCCGATCATCACGAACTGACCGTTCTCGAAGCGCAGGCCCGGGTCACGGGTGCACTTGAAGCTGAACAGGGTGTCGTTCCAGTGGTGAACACTGAGGACACGTTCGTGGTTCATGTTGCTCATTGATGGGGCTCCTGAAGAAAAACGCAGCGCGCACAAGGCGCACAGTTGCGCGATAGTTTAGGGGCAGCGACAATATCTGTTAACTGAATTATCAAGATATGTGTTATCGGTTATATAGATATGCGATTTACACTTCGTCAACTTCAGGTCTTCGTCGCCGTCGCCCAGCACCAGAGCGTGTCCCGGGCTGCGGGCGTGCTGGCCTTGTCGCAGTCAGCCGCCAGCACCTCGATCACCGAACTGGAGCGCCAATCCAGTTGCCAACTGTTCGACCGCGCTGGCAAGCGCCTGAGCCTCAACGCCCTGGGCCATCAGCTACTGCCCCAGGCAGTGGCCCTGCTCGACCAGGCCAAAGAGATCGAGGACCTGCTCAATGGCAAGTCCGGTTTCGGCTCGCTGGCGGTCGGAGCCACCCTGACCATCGGCAACTACCTGGCCACCCTGCTGATCGGCAGTTTCATGCAGGTACACCCGGAGAGCCAAGTCAAACTGCACGTGCAGAACACTGCGCATATCGTGCAACAGGTCGCCCACTATGAAATTGACCTGGGTCTAATCGAAGGTGATTGCAACCACCCAGACCTGGAAGTGCAGCCCTGGGTGGAAGATGAGCTGGTGGTGTTCTGCGCCCCGCAGCACCCGCTGGCCAAAGTCGGCCACGCCAGCATCGAGCAGCTCTCCCACGAGGCCTGGATTCTCCGTGAGCAGGGTTCAGGCACGCGCCTGACCTTCGACCAGGCTATGCGCCACCATCGCGCCAACCTCAATATTCGACTTGAGCTGGAACACACCGAAGCGATAAAGCGCGCGGTGGAGTCAGGCCTGGGGATCGGCTGCATCTCGCGCCTGGCCCTGCGCGACGCCTTCCGCCGCGGCAGCCTGGTAGCGGTGGAAACCCCGGCCCTGGACCTGGCCCGGCAGTTCTATTTCATCTGGCACAAGCAGAAGTACCAGACCTCGGCCATGCGCGAGTTCCTCGAACTGTGCCGCAGCTTCACCGCAGGCGTGCAGCGTAGCGACGAAATCGTCCTGCCGCCGATCGCCTGAAGGTCAACCCAGCAGGATCACGCCCCACACCACCGCCACCATGGACATCGCCACCAGTTGCGCGGCGCTGCCCATGTCCTTGGCGTTTTTCGACAGTGGATGACGCTCCAGCGAAATACGGTCGATGGCCGCCTCCACCGCCGAATTGAGCAGTTCGACGATCAGCCCCAGCAGGCACACGGCAATCAGGATCGCCCGCTCGACGCGGCTCACCGGCAGCCAGAAAGCCGTCGGGATCAGCAGCACATTGAGCAACACCAGTTGGCGGAAAGCGGCTTCGCCCTTGAAGGCGGTACGCAAACCATCCAGCGAGTAGCCGGCAGCATTTACGATCCGTTTGAGGCCGGTCTGGCCCTTGAATGGCGACATGTGTCACTCACTTCATCGATGAAAGCCTGGCAGGCTAATCCGACACTGGTCAAAAAAGCGTGAAGGCGCAGGGACTTAGCTGGCCGAAACCGATTCAAGTTGTTGCAGCAGCAACGCGGCCTGCGTGCGCGTGCGCACCCCGAGCTTACGGAAGATTGCAGTCACATGGGCCTTGATGGTCGCTTCCGACACGCTCAGCTCGTAGGCGATCTGTTTGTTCAGCAGGCCTTCGCAGACCATGGTCAGCACCCGGAACTGCTGGGGCGTGAGGCTGGCGAGCCCCTCGCTGGCGGCCTTGGCCTCAGCCGATACATCGACCTTCTCGAATGCCTGGGGTGGCCACCAGACATCGCCATCGAGCACGTTGCGCACCGCTTCCTGGATCTTGCTCAGCTCGCTGGACTTGGGAATGAAACCGCTGGCACCGAATTCACGGGATTTAACCACGACCGCCGCTTCTTCCTGCGCCGATACCATTACCACCGGGATTTGCGGGTACTGCCCACGCAACAGGACCAGGCCAGAGAAGCCATAGGCACCGGGCATGTTCAAGTCCAGCAGGACCAGGTCCCAGTCGGACTTCTCCGTCAGACTGGCTTCCAGTTCGGCGATGCTCGCCACTTCAACCAGCCGCACGTCCGGCCCGAGGCCGAGGGTAACGGCCTGGCGCAGTGCGCTGCGAAACAACGGGTGGTCATCGGCAATCAGGATTTCGTATGTGGCCATCGATCTATGGATCCTGTTCTGTGCCAGGCGCGGGGATACGGGATATGCCTGGCAGGCAACTCAAGGCGCGAACGGCAGGGCCGCCGGCCGGGACGGCACGGCGAAGTCCGGGGTAACAGCAGCTTCGTCGTGCCCGAATCGGCGCCAAGGATGACGAGCACGCACCGAGTGGTCAAGCCAATTGCCCGGTCGTACCCACCTCCCTGGCTGCCAGCTCCGTCAGTATGAACCAATCCGCCGCGCCCGCCCCTTGGACTATAGGAAGGTATGCAAACGCCGGTGTACCTCATCCTGCTCATCGAGCGGCAGGCGCCGCTTGCCACTGAGGTAATGCAGGCTGAACACATCCAGATAGGCATCCAGGGCCTGCGAAGCCTGGCTGTCGCCGGCCAGGTCCAGGCACATGGCCGCCACTTCCGCAGTGCAGAAATGGTCGTCGCGCTTGGAGCGGCGCAGGCGATAGCGCGACATCTGTTCGGCCTGCAGGCTCAGTACCGGGAATTTGTCGAGGTACGGGCTCTTGCGGAACATCTTGCGCGCTTCGGTCCAGGTGGCATCCAGCAGGATGAACAGCGGGCGCTTGCCTGGTGCGCAGGCGACCTCGCTGACCACCCGCTCCTGGGCGACGAATTCACCGGGGAACACGATATAGGGCTGCCACTGCGGATGTTCCAGCAGCGCCAGCAAAGCCTCGTCCACCGAGGTGCGCAGCCAGCCAAAGGCCGAGGTATCCTCGATCAGGTCGGCGATCAGCCAGCCAGTATTGGTGGGTTTGAGTGGCTCGGTATCATGCATCAGCAGGCACATGCCGGATTCGGCCTGCACCCTGGGCTTCCAGGCACACAGGCAATGCGTGGCGATGACCCGGCACTGCGGGCAGCGTTCGGCACGCGAGCCGCGGGCGACGAACGGTTTGATGCTGCGTGCCAGGCGCTCGGCGCGCAGCCGCGCTACCGCATGGCTCATGGCTGCAAGCCTTGGCGTTGAGAAGGGACGAACACAAAAAAACGACTCTACGGATGACAAGGCGCCAGTCTACCAGAGGCCGCGTCATTTGCCGTGCAGCCCCGCCTACGGCTCCTTTATAATCGCCGGTTGTGGCGGCCGGAAACACCGAGTTTCAGGGAACGCCGCCTGCCGGCGCAGGTCAAAGCGCCAGTCATCGAACCAGGAGAGATCCATGCTGCGTGTAATTGCCCCGACCCTGAGCCTGCTGCTCGCCCTGCCGCTGGCCGCCCAGGCCGCTTCCAAGCAGGAATACGAGCTGAAACAGACGCTGGAGAAGGTCGCCAAGGAAAGCAGCGTCGGCACTCCACGCGCCATCAACGAAGATATCCTCGACCAAGGCTACACCGTCGAAAAAGGCAAGGCGTTGGTCAACCACCTCAGCGTGCGAGAAAGCCATGCCGAACGCATGCGCGCCAACCCGCAGCAGGTCCGCAGCCAGCTGGGCGACAGCGTTTGCCGCAATACCGGCTACCGCCAGCTGATGTCCAAGGGCGCGGTGCTGGTCTATCGTTTCACCGTCTACAAGACCAACCAGCCCATCATGGATCAGGCCTTCGACGCCGCCAGTTGCGTGGCCGGCAACAAGAAGAAGTGATTCAGGCCACCTGATCGCTGGCGCGCCGTTGCTCCTCCTCGGCGCGCAATTCGGCCAGCAAGGCCTGTAGATAGCGTGATTGCCGCTCTGTACCTTGCAGACGACGCAGGCATTCACCTTCAAGGCTCAGGTGATGGGCCTGCGCCTCACGCGCCAGCAACTGAAACAGTTGCCCATCCACCTCGATCACCAGTCGATGCATACCGCCACCTCCCGTGTCGCGCTTTTTCACCCCTCCAGTAAACCAAAGCCCCGTAAAGGCTGGGCCTGACCTGACCGACGGCCCGCTTGCAGGGTAAGCGGCGCAATGGCGCGCCAGCGTCTAGATTGATAGCGAGACCCACAACAACGACAACAAGATGGAATTGCCACTGCATCATGGCCTTGAAGGCCTACTGCAATGCTCGGGGTGCACACTCGAGCCATAGCAGCCAGCGGCACACGCAGTGCCGCGGCCGGGACACACCATCGACCCGGTCAGAGGTTTTGCTGCAGAAGGAGACGTTGAATGCCTTACCAACCGAATGAGCTTCTGTTCAACCATTTCAGAGACCAGGGTATCGACCTGGGCAACATCGACAAGCAACTGCAGCTGGTCGCCCCGAACAGCCCCAACCTGCCGCTGTACCGCGACATGATGCTGACCATCCTGCGCATGGCGCATGACGACCGCAACCGCTGGAACGCCAAGATCACCTTGCAGGCCCTGCGCGAGCTCGACCAGTCGTTCCGCACCCTCGAACGCTACAAAGGAAGGCGCAAGGTGACAGTCTTCGGCTCGGCGCGCACCCCGCTGGAACACCCGATGTACGCCCTGGCCAGGGAGCTGGGCGCTACGCTGGCACGCTCCGATCTAATGGTCATCACCGGTGCCGGGGGCGGCATCATGGCCGCTGCCCACGAAGGCGCCGGCGCCGACCACAGCCTGGGTTTCAACATCACCCTGCCCTTCGAGCAGCACGCCAACCCCACGGTCGGTGGCACCGACAAACTGCTGCCGTTCCACTTCTTCTTCATTCGCAAGCTGTTCTTCGTCAAGGAAGCCGACGCGCTGGTGCTGTGCCCCGGTGGTTTCGGCACCCTCGACGAAGCCCTGGAAGTGTTGACCCTGATCCAGACCGGCAAAAGCCCGCTGGTGCCTGTGGTGCTGCTGGATTCGCCCGGTGGCAGCTTCTGGCGCGACTGCCTTGATTTCATCAGCCGCCAGCTGGAAGAGAACCGCTACATCCTGCCCAGCGACCTCAAGCTGGTGCGCCTGGTGCACAGTGCCGACGAGGCCGTGGATGAGATCAATCAGTTCTACAGCAACTACCACTCCAGCCGCTGGCTGAAGAACCAGTTCGTCATTCGCATGCACCATCCGCTCAGCGAAGCGGCATTGCATGACGTCGAGGAAGGTTTCGCCGACTTGCGCCTGAGTGGCCGTTACCACCAGCAACCGGACAGTGGCGCCGAACATGAGGAGGGGAATTTCAGCCACCTGACACGCCTGACCTTCGCGTTCAATGGCCGCGACCAGGGGCGCCTGCGTGAGCTGGTGGACTTTATCAACTTGCCGGAAAACTGGGCCAAGCCCCAGCCGATGCACACCACCCAACGGGCACGGGAAGCTTTGAAGGTGAGCTGAACGCAAAATGCCCCGCATGGCCCTCCTTTCGGAAGGCCATGCGGGGCATCAGTAGTCGTCGAGATCCCGGCCGCTGAGCAGCCGCCCGATCATTTCCATGGAAAAACCACGGTAGGCAAGAAAACGTGTCTGCTGCCCACGGCTGCGTGGGTCATGTGGGCGCTGACCGGCGAACTTGCGCTGCCAGACATCTTGCAACTGCGCCGCCCAGTCCACCTCACTTTCACGCAGGGCCTGGTCAATATCACTGCGGGCGAGTCCACGCTGCCCCAGCTCCTCGCGAATACGCGCGGGGCCGTAGCCTGCATTGGATCGGTAGCGGATAAAGCTTTCGAGATAGCGGGCCTCACTGAGCAGCCCTTCTTCGGCAAGCCGATCGAGCGCGGGCTCGATCAGCTCATCCGTTGCGCCGCGCTGACGCAATTTGCGCGTCAGTTCCACGCGACCATGCTCGCGGCGTGCAAGCAGGTCCATGGCTGTCCGCCGCACGGCGACCGGGTTGTCGAGTACGGCGGACATGGGGCAGATCAATAACCGGCGTCGGCGTCAGCCATGTCGTCGGCATCGGCCTCAGCGGCAGCGGTCTTGCCAGCAGCAGCGACAGCGCTGGTGGCGAGCAGCTTATCGCGGATTTGCTTCTCGATCTCGGCGCCGATGGCCGGGTTCTCTTGCAGGTACTTGGCAGCGTTGGCTTTGCCCTGGCCGATTTTGTTGCCTTGGTAGGCATACCAGGCACCGGACTTTTCCACCAGCCCCTGCGAAACACCCAGATCGATGATCTCGCCGTTACGGTAGATACCCTTGCCGTAAAGAATCTGGAATTCGGCCTGACGGAACGGCGGCGAGACCTTGTTCTTGACGATCTTGACGCGGGTTTCGCTACCAACCACCTCGTCGCCTTCCTTGACAGCGCCAGTGCGGCGAATGTCCAGACGTACCGAAGCATAGAACTTCAGGGCGTTACCGCCGGTGGTGGTTTCCGGGCTACCGAACATCACGCCGATCTTCATACGGATCTGGTTGATGAAGATGACCAGGCAGTTGGCGTTCTTGATGTTACCGGTGATCTTGCGCAGCGCCTGGGACATCAGACGCGCCTGCAGGCCGACGTGCATGTCGCCCATCTCGCCTTCGATCTCGGCCTTGGGTACCAGTGCAGCCACGGAGTCGACGATGATCACGTCGACCGCGTTGGAGCGCACCAGCATGTCGGTGATTTCCAGAGCCTGCTCGCCAGTGTCCGGCTGCGAAACCAGCAGGTCGTCAACGTTGACGCCCAGCTTGCCAGCGTATTCCGGGTCGAGGGCGTGTTCGGCGTCGACGAAGGCGCAGGTGGCGCCGTTCTTCTGGGCTTCGGCAATGACCGACAAGGTCAGCGTAGTTTTACCGGAGGATTCCGGACCGTAGATCTCGACGATACGGCCCTTGGGCAGGCCGCCGATGCCAAGGGCGATATCCAGGCCCAGGGAACCGGTGGAGATGGCGGGGATGCCTTGGCGCTCGTGGTCGCCCATGCGCATGACGGCGCCCTTGCCGAATTGGCGTTCGATCTGACCCAGGGCCGCAGCCAAGGCGCGCTTCTTGTTGTCGTCCATTGAAATCCTCACGTGTTCGACTTGGCCCTGACGGCCGGAATAACTGTATAAGTAGCCAGTATTATTCCACAGGGATTCGTTTCCGCAAACCCCCGCTTGGCGATTTACTCCACGCCAAGCTGTAACAAGCCGTCTAACGCGGCGATCACCGTCTGTCGGCGCACCGCTTCGCGGTCTCCGTCGAAGTGACGCCGTTCGCTGCTGACATGGGCTCCATCGGCCCAGGCCAGCCACACCGTGCCCACCGGTTTGGCCGGCGAGCCACCATCAGGCCCGGCCACACCACTGACCGCTACGGCAAAGCGTGCACCGCTGGCCTGCTGGGCCCCGCGCGCCATCGCCTCGACCACCTCCCGGCTGACCGCGCCCACCTCGGCGAACAAGGGTTGCGGGACGCCCAACTGACGGGTCTTCTGAGTATTGGAATAGGTGACATAGCCCGCCTCGAACCAGGCCGAACTGCCGGGGATGCGAGTGATGGCTTCGGCGATGCCACCCCCGGTGCAGGATTCGGCGGTGGTCACCTGGGCATTGAGGCGTCGCAGGTGCTCGCCCAGGCGGGTGGATAGCGCGGTGATCGGATCCATGACGGGCTCCTGAGTGAATTGCGCCCTACCCTAACACCCGGCAAGGGCTCACTGCGACAGGGCACGAACATAGTCCTGGCAGGCGCGCAGGGCGATCAGTCCGCGGTCGCCGGTGTCGGTGATGGCGATAATTCGTCGAGCATGCGCTGGGTCAAGTCGGGCGCGTACGGGGCCATGATCCAGGCCGCTGGCGGCGGTGGCGGCAGGCACTGCGCTACAGCTGGCGCCGCGCTCGACCAGGACTGACAGGCGCAGATCGGCAGTAGCAAGGCGGTCACGCAAGCGAGCCTGAGTCTGTTGCGCATCGGTAAGCTCCTGGAAATGTCTCGATTCACTCTCGTGCAGCCGTTGCTCCACCCCCTGGCGCTGTTCACGCTCGGCGAGCAGCAGGCCATGCAGCGCCTCGGCCTGATCCAGCCGTTGCTGCACCAGCTGCTGCTCCTGCTGGGCCAGCAACCGCCCATAGCGCCAGGCCTGCAGTTGCCAGGCCAGCGCCGCCCCCAACAGCAGGAGCAGCGCGCAAAGCCCGAGCTGCCAGCGGCTCAACACAGCACCTCACGGGCTCGCTGCCACAGCAGCAGACGATCGGAAAGGCCATTGAGGCCACCATTGATGTGGCGGGTGATGCGATTGAACTCACCTTGGTCGGCCAGCGCGTTCAGCCCCCGCGAGTGCCAGAACCAGGCTGCCGATTCGCAGGCCCAGCGTGGTTGCTCGAGCATCTGCGGCTGCGCCAGCAAGCGTTCGTCACCGAACAAGGCGCGGCTGCAGGCCTGGTAGTTGTTGCGCCCGGTCACCTGGATCAGGCCACGGCCACAATAGCGTTGGCCGTCACCATCGGCCTCGGGCGTGTTGCCCAGGCGCAGGGCCAGGCTGCCGGTGTCATAGCGTGCCAGATAACTATCGCCACCCAGTTCCTTGACGTGGCGCAGTTGGCCGGACTCATGGCCGACCTGGGCAAGAAACGCGGCGGCGCGCTTTGGGTGGTCGATTTCCCAACGGGCCATGGCCTCGTTGAGAGACGGCAGGAAGGCCGTGACCCGTTGGCCGGCTGCGGGATAGATTTCTTTCAATTGCGGTTCGGTTAACACCATCGATAGCGGCTCCATTACGGTCTGATCGAATGGCGGCCAGTGCCGCCGGTGATTCGCTCAGGGGCGATGGCTCGAAGCGCGTGGCTTTCACATGATTCAAGGTGCGGCAGCGGCCACATTTGATCTGGAGCTCGGAAGCGGGCGTGATGCGGACCAGCAGCTTGCGGCACTGGCCACAACGAAAATCGATGAACATAGGCGCAGGTCCTGGCGAGTTGGCCCCTGATGTCGGCTTGGGCGGCCTTGAATTCAAAGCCACGCCTGCGCCGACTATAGAAAGCCTGCCGCCCCACAGGCATCAGGAAACCTTCACCCTGTACCCTGGGCCTTGAGCGACGTCGCGCGGCGCGGCGCCGCCCCCTTGGCCCTGGCCTTGCCCTGCCGGCCACCGCTGCACTGCACGGTGGTGCGCCAGCCACTGCTGGTGAACACCTGCTCCACCGACTCGATCAGGTACGGCCCATCGAGCCCGGCCAGAAACCCTCGGGCCTCGATTTCGCGTTCGGCGAACAAGTCGGTACGCCCGGGCATGTCCAGGCGCACGCTGCCGGTATCGCGGTTGAAGCTGGCCAGGCGCGCCTTCGCGGCCTGTTCGGCTGCGGCCCGGTTGGGGTACAGATGGCGGTCGGTGTACACCGCTTGCAGGCCATCCGGGGCATCGCCATTGGGCAGCTCCACAGCCTGCAAGCGACCGCTGGCACTGTCCAGATGACGGGTGCGGACGGCCTTGTGGGTGCTCCTGTCAGCCAGGCGGAACTGCCACTGGCTGACCTCGTCGCGAGCAATGGTGACCACCCCCAAGGCCTTGCCGCTGGCGCTCTGTCGCCCCTGACGCGGGAGCACCAACAACTGACCATTGGCGAGTTTTCCGGTGCAATCGTGCAGCCGGGCCAGGCGGGTGATGAAGTTGAAATCCGACTCGCTGTACTGGTCGGCACGCGGTATCTGCACCGTCACCGGGCATACCGCCTGCCAGCCGTTGCGGGCAGCGATTTCGGCGACGATACGCTGCAGCGTCACATTCTCCCAACTGCCACTGCGGATGGTCTTGCCACTGCCGCGCAGGTCGCAGGCCTTGCCACGGATCACCAAGGCGTCGGGCGGGCCGGACAGCTCCACCTCATCGACGGTGTAACGGCCCAGGCGGCTCATGGGCTGCCCGGCATAGCCAAGCAACACCTCGAGCACCGCCCCCCGGGCCGGCAACGCAACGGCGCCATCACGGGCATCGATGCGCAGTTCGAACTCGTCCGACTCAAGGCCCGGTTTGTCGGTGGTACGCATCAGCAACAGGCGATCGTTGATCAGCGTGGTGATGTCCTTGCCATCGGCCTGGATGCTGAACACAGGTTTCATGATTCTGCCTCCCTGGAGGCTGCGCTGCGCAAACGGCAGCGTAGCCTCCTGTCAGTCCCACAGTTGAAGGGTATTGCTCGCTACCACAGGCCGTTCCGGCAGCGCGATCCTTACCCCGGCGCGAAACGGCTGGGCCTCGTCCGCGAGCCCCTGATTGGCATCCAGCACCGCCTCGACCATCCCCTCGAGCTGCCCGTAGTAGTGCTGGCAGAGGGTGTCGAGCAGATCGCCTTCAGACGTTATGCAGATCCTGGCCATAGCTCACGAACTCCAGTGAAAAGCCTTGTTTGCGAGGAATGCCGCCGGCCTGCAGCAGGCTTTGCTCCTCTTCGATACTGGTCAGGCACCAGGTGCCAAGTACTTCGCCATAACCGCTGGTCAACGACAGCGGCAACAGCTGGCGGCCAATGCTGCGCAGCGTCTGCAACTGGCCAAGGCCGCCCTTGAAGCCGGGGAAGATCGCCCCGCGGATGCTGATGCTTTCTTCGCCCAGGCTGACGGCCTGCTGCGCGCTTTCGCGGCTCAGGCGTTCCTGCCCGGCCCAACGGAAGCGTGTTTGCCGGCGCAACTGGTCGAAGGCGGCGGTGTCGAGGTTGAAGTAGTAAGGTGCAGCCCCGGGTTTCAGGGGTTGCAGCACCAGCAGATGAGGGAACGGCTTGATCGCCTCGGCCGCCGGCGTCGCCTGGGGCGCGAAGCCCAAGGTCGACAGCACGCCGTTGACGGTCGAACGTACCTCCCCCACCATCCGCCGAATGGCCGCACCGGCCTTGGCCACATGGCCGGCGAACCCGTCGATGCGGTCACGCACCTGGCGCACCACGGCCACGGCCTGGTCATACTTCGCCACTACCTTGGCCACCCGTGCCTGGGCGGTTTCGATGGCGCGCATCGTGCGCTGCAACTTGGCGCCGATGATCGGACCGACCACCGGCAACCCTTCCAGCTCGACGACCGCGCCTTGGATATGGTCGATCGCCTCGTTCATTGGGTCGAGCATGGCGTCGGCACGCCGACGCCCTGCCTCTCCCGCCTTGACCAGGGCGTGCAGCGTGGCTTGCAGCTGCTCCAGATAGGTCATGCATGCTCCTTAAAGTGCGATATGTGAGGTGTCGGTCATCTGCACCGAGCGGGCTTGACGCATGAGCTCGTCCAACTGCCGGCGCATCATGGCCTCCAGCTGCTGCACCACACTCGGGTCGCCCAGGCTGTTGGTGAAAGTCACTGGCAAGT
The DNA here is from genome assembly GCF_009650555.1 of Pseudomonas sp. EMN2. NCBI lineage: Bacteria > Pseudomonadati > Pseudomonadota > Gammaproteobacteria > Pseudomonadales > Pseudomonadaceae > Pseudomonas > Pseudomonas sp. EMN2. Next base: position 85,278 of record NZ_VZZR01000054.1, on the reverse strand, counting down.
TGGCGTTGAAGGTGAACTGCTGATTGACCGGGGGCGCAGGTGCAGCGGTCTGCGCCGGTTGCACCTGAGCGTTCGCCGGCGCTGCCGGAGTATCCAGAGCCCGGGCCGCATTGCCCATTGCCGGCTGGGTGGGGGGATCATCCTTTCCAGCCCCCAGTGCCTTACCCAGCAAGCCACCCAGGCTTTCCCCGCCCATGCTGCCGAGCACACCACCGATCAGGCCGCCGATCGCAGTACCAATCACAGGCACCACCGAACCGACCGCCGCGCCCACGGCAGCACCGGCCAGGCCACCGCCCAGACCACCTACGGCTGTTCCGTAACCTTCGAGTTTCTGCTCAGCCGTGGCGTCGCTGTTGTAGGTTTCGGCCAGTTGTAGCCCAGTAGTGAGCTGGCTCATTCCCGGTAGGCGCCGCAAAACCCGACCCGTTAAAGAGGCACCGGCAGGGCTCGCCCCAGCCTTGCCCATCATCCCAAGAAGCGAGGTGGCGCCAAGCGCGGCCGAGCTGGCCGTCGACACCAAGCCTGCGCTTTCCGATGGCCTGCTCGAAACGCTGTCTTTTGCTTCAAGCTGCTCCTCTTCTTCCTCTTCTTCTTCCTCTTCCTCTTCTTCCTCTACTTGCTCCTGTTTACCCCCCGACGCCGCAGTGCGCTTTGCCTTGACCTCAGCGGTGGATGCCCCGGAAGCCTTACTGCCATCGGCGGGCTTGTCCTTGCCAGCAGGCTCGGCGTAAACCTCGTCATAGAGGAAGGTACCGAACGCACCACCGAGGTTCTCCCCTAGCAGCTCTCCAATCTTGCCTCCATATTTCTTGGCCCGTTCGTTCTTGGTCACTGCGCCAAGAAGCGTGCCCAACACACCCCCGGCCAGTTCTCCAAAAGCAGCGCCAAGGCCTTTGGCCTTGTCTTCGCCCTTCTCCTCACCCAGCGCCAGCAATCCCTTGCCAATCGCTGTGGGCGCCCCCTCATCGGCTGCCTCACGGACACTTGTCTTAAGATGGCCAGGCAACTTGCGGTAACCACCGTAGGCCATTGCGCCGGCAAATACGCTGCCTATCGACCCGAGGAGTACCCAAGTCTTGGGCTGCCGCCCTGAACCTGTCGGTTCCGACGGTTCGGCCCCAGGCTCGGAGCCTGATGCATCAGGTGACGGGCTTTCGTTTTCAGGCGTGACGGGGCTGGCCGTCTGCGGCGCAGATCCGGCCCCGTCGTTGAAGCCCACCCTCAGGTAAATCGTGGTCAGCACTATCGGCTTGCGCCCGAGCGACAAATAGCGCCTGCGCAAACGCTCGACCTCATCACCCTCCCGGCGCAGTCGGTCAATCTGTTCTTCATGCGCCCACGCCTGCTCGGTGGTGAGCTGCCGCTCCACCAAGCGCACCTTGTCCAGCTCCAGCCCCAGGCGAATGACCTCGCCGATCAGTCGCCCGAGACGGGTGTCATCAGCTTGGCTGCGCAGCCGTTCGAGCGACTGGCGCAGCGCATCGACAACGCTGCCCAGCGGCTGGGGGGCGGTGACGCCGAGGGTGAATACCGATGTATTCGCCATGCGTTCCTCCTTGTCACTCCGCCAGCCACCAGAGCATGTCGCTGAACGACATGCCCATGATCTCGCTGGCGGAAAAGTTCAGCTCCTTGGCCAGCCGCCGTGCGGCGGCCTTCTGCCGGGCTGGATCAAACCTCGTCGTCCTGCACCAGGCGAAAGTAGCCACTCTGCAAGCGGCTGTAGTCCTTCAGTGCCAGGCCTTCGAGGTCCTTGACGCCAACTTCGGCGAGGGAGGCGAACAGGTTCAGCTCTCGCTGCTCGTCGTCCCCTGCCCCACCGAGTTGCGCGTTACGAATGTCACGTACGGTCGGCGCCCGCAGCGACAGGCTGTCCACCTGCAGGCCATTGGCCTCGCTGGGGCGCGACAGGCGCACGGTCACGCGCTCGGCGCTAAGCATCATCCATTGCGGCAATTTCTTCGTTTGAGCCATTGCAGGTTCTCCTTACAAGCCAAGGGCGGCGCGCTGGGCGGCCAGTTGGTCGACGCCGTCGATCACCCGCTTCATGCCCAGAGCGTCGATCTCGTAGACCAGGCGACCGTCGACTTCGAGCTTGTAGTAGGTGACGCCGACACTGTGCTTGATCTCGGCCTTGTCGCCGGACTTCCAGTCGCCCATGTCGACTTCCTTGAGGGTGCCGCGCAGGGTGACCACCACCGGGTTGATCTGCCCCTTGAGGCCCTTGAAGGCGCCGCGGAAGGTGCCGTTGAAGCCGTTGCCGTCGGCCAGGCCGAAGAACTTCAGCGACTCGCGGCGCACACCGGTGGTGGTGAAGGCCGCTTCCTGTTTTTCCATGCCCTGGTCCATCTCGACCGCCATGTCCATGCCACCAGGGCGATACTCCTCCATCTTCAGGGTGAGCTTGGGCAGGGTCAGGCTGGGTACATCGCCCTGGAAGCTGACGCCATCGACGAACAGGTTCAGGTTGGCCAGGGTTTCGGGAATCATTGCCATGTAAATGCGCTCCTTAAGCGGCGGAATCGAGGACTTCGGTCAGCCACTGGTTGGTGACTTCAACGCGGAAATTGGGGTTTTCGGCAGGCGGCACGTCGGTGAAGCGGATGTTCCAGTACACCTTGCCCTGCTCGAGCTGGCTGGCGGTGTTCAACTGCGGGTCGGCGTAGACCTCGAAGTTGATGATCGCGCCCTGGTTCTTCAGGTCGCGCATGAAGGCCTGCAGGCCCTCGGTGACGTCCTTGACGTAGGTGGCGGTGATGGAGCGGTCGACGGCCCATTTGTGGCCATAGAGGATCGCGTCCATGACGATGTCCATAGTCCGTACGCGGGTGACGAAGGCCCACTTCGGATCGCTGGACAGGGTGCGGTTGCCCCACAGACGGAAGCCGTCGTCACGGATGATGGTGGCGATGTTGGCGTTGTTCAGCAGGTTGGCGCGGCAGCTGTCGTCGCCATCGAGGAACTCCACCGCGCGGGTGGTGCCGGTGATGCCGACGAACTCCTTGTTCGACGGCGAAGCCCAGAAACCGTATTCACGGTCGGTCCAGGCGAACAGGCCGGCGACCCAGGCCGAGCCGGGCGCGTCGACAGTGGCCTCTGCGTCGTTGTCCCAGTAGCGCACGCCCGGGTCGACCAGGAATGCGCGCTTGGCACCGAAGTTCTTGGCGTAGGCGATGGCCGCCTCATCGGTGCTGTTGGGGCCGTCAATGATGGCGATGGCGCGCAGCTTGTCGGCCAGGGCCACCAGCGCGGTGCCGACGGCCTGGGTCCCGCTGTGTTTCGGCGCAACCAGCAGGCGCGGCTGGGCGTTGAAGCGGCTCTTGCCGTCGAGCAGCGCCTGCAGGCCGGTACGTTTGCCGTCGGCCAGCACGTTGCCGATGATCGCCGAGGTCTGCTCGGCGGCGTCCTCGACCTTGGCCACGCCGCAGGCAACGATGACCGCCTTGGCGCGGCTGTAGATGGCGCGACAGGCCTTGGTGATCGGCGCATTCAGGCCGAACGCCGCGACCGCGTCGCGCTCGCTGGTGATCAGCACCAGGTCGTTGGCCTTGGCGCTGACGTTCGGGCCTTCGGTGAAGGTATCGACCAGGCCGATGATCGAGGAAGACGGCAGCGCAATGCTGCGCGCACCGGTGTCGACGTTGGTCACGGTGACGCCGTGGAAGAATCCACTCATACAGGTTTACTCCAGGTTCGGGTATGAAAAGGCCCTGCGGGTGCAGGGCCTTGAGAGGTTGTTACAGGTGAAAAAAAGCCCCGGCGGTGCGGGGCTTCATTGGATGTATTCGGCGACCCACGGCGGTGCCACAGGGCGGTTATCGATGGATGGGAAGGCTTCGCTGGCGGGCCAGTCGCGCAGGGTTTGCACATAGGCGAGCAATTCATTGAAGCGCTCAGTGCTCAGGGTGGTCGCGCGCTGCAAGTCGCGCTCGGCGCGATGACGTGAGATGAACCATTCGTGGCCCAGGATTTGCGCATCGCGCCAATCGCGCTCGGTTGCGGCATCATGCGCCGCCTTGGCGGCCTTATTCAGTGTCCAGGCCTGACCCTCCCAGAAATGGAACGAATCGGGACGTGGCATCTCGGTCAGCTCTCGAGGCAACGGCCCCAATTCGAAATGGTTTACCTGCTCGCCAGAGTCCGTACGGAAGTACAAACCCCGGCGATCCTCGACCTGTACCGGCGCCTGGCTATCAATCTTGGCCCAAACCTGTCCCGCGTTCGGTTTCGCCAATGCTTCGTCGAGAGCAATGGCATTGCCCGGCAGTTGCAGACCAATACCTGGCACGTTCGGGACATCCACCGGGCCGCACAGGGCGCCGGATGATTCAATCAAGTAGATATACATAACTGCCCTCAGATCAGTTTGATACGCGCGGGGTACGCCAGGTTGCGCGGCCTGGAAGTGCCCAGCATGAAGCTGGTGCTCGGCTTGAACGGCGTCAACGAGGCCGTGTTGACCCCCCAGGCTGTCGGCCATTCGGTATGCACCGAAGGATCCTGCCCATAATCCGCTGCAGCCTGGGATGCAGTCGGGGCCAGGGTAGTGGCTCCCTGTCCGGAGCTTGGGTAGTCGGACATCATCAGCGAACCTTTCTGGCTACCGCCGCCGACCCGGCCACTGTCAATGCCGCGCCCTTCATCCAGTGCTCGCAAGAACTCACCCCGCAGCTCCGGCGTGCGGAACGTGGTAGCACCGTCACCGCTGGTCCAAGCACCTTCCATACCAACGCGCTCGGCCTCACCTATGAACAGTCCGGATTGCTGGGCGTAGTCCCACAGCCAGGGCCATTCGACTCGATTCAGCAAGGCACCGTTGGCCAACCCCCATCCACCTGGGCTGATCGTGGTCGATGTCTCAAAAATCGGCCGGCCAAGGGCGGCGCGGTCGAGTCGGTCCAACGGTAGCCAGGCACCGGCACCATCGCTGCGCAGGTGCCAGTAATCACCGGCCCCCATCAGCACGAAGAAGGCGTACCCCGATGCACGCAGGCGGGTGTGGAACTTGATCGCCTCATCACCGGCGGCCTGCACCACAAGGCGATTCCCGCTGTTGTCGACGCGTTGAACACGCACATCCATTGGCCGACTGGACGGCGGCAACGTGATGGTCACAGCCCCAGCCGAGGCGTCGACCAGGAGCACGCCGGTTTCGTCAGCAGTCAGTACCTTATTCGCGGTGATGGCCGCGTTATTGAGCCCGCGCATTGCGAGCAAACCGCTTTCCATTGCGGCGAGATCGTTGGCACGGCTCATTGCTCACCCCCTACAGTCTTAAGGAATGCTGGCGGTACGGGACGCGCCGACGAGTCTGGGAAGGCCTCGGACTGGGGCCAGTCGCGCAGTTGCTGCATGTACTCCAGCAGCTCGGTGAACTGCTCGGGCGTCACCGTGGTGGCCGCGCCAATCTCCAGCTGATCGCGGTGGCGATCACGCAGCCAGACCAGCGCAGTCAGCGCCCCGTCGCGCCAAGCGCGCTCGGCTTCGACATCTACGGGCAGTTCGGGCCGCTCCTCGCAATAGTGTTCGTCTTGGGCAACATCCTCGACCCCACCAACCGCCCGCCATCCGCGCAGGTCGTTTCTCACTGCAAAGCTCATAGATCGTCCTCCCAACCCAGCACCGAAATCCTGCTACCGCTCGCAGTGCTGGACCCATAAATATTTGCGGACTCCAGCTGAACCCTGAATTGCTGCGCCGCCGAGCCGTTCCCCGACGGCAGGTAGACGTACGCAACCCCGTAAGGGTCGTAAGACGCATTGGGCGCCACGGCAGCAATCAGGTTCGAGTTCTGGACACGACCTGTAACAGCAACAGCTGTAGTCGGCACGAAATTGCCGGTCGCGATAGCCGTCCACTGAGAAAGCACGCCAGCCGCCATGTCACGCAACACGAGAAGCTGAACATCCCGACCGTTCTGCACGAATCCGAGGGGGAACTTGTTGGCGGTAGCATCGGTGCGAGTCCAACCAATTCGCACTTTGTGCGTGTAACCAGCCGGCAGCGTGGGCGCTGTATCACTCAGGGAAAGCAGCCCAGCAACTCCAGGCGTATCACCCCAGATAACCCAGATGCTGTACCAAGCAGAAGCGGTGAGAATGCCCGCATCAAGGCCACCCGCGCCGACCCTTGAAGAGTCAATGCTAAGGCTGATAGCCGTCAGCCTCTTTGCTTCGGCTGCGCTGCCCAGCACCAGCTGATTCGCCATCACCGACACCAGCGACGACGCCCCCGTCGCCGAGACTTTCAGCCCTTTGTGTCCACCGATCACAGATACGGCCTTCTGCTTCCCGACCTCAGCGGCTAGGGCGGCTACGTCGATCTGCCCCTGATTAACCGGTGCATTCCAGGCCTTGATGCACCACATCACGGCGATGTTTCGCGGCCGGGTTTCGCCTCCACCTGCACTCCGCGTCTGCACGCCGTCCACACCGTTGCCCGCAACGTTGAGGGCTCCGATCCCACCGGTGCCGCTTGCAACGTTATTAATACCCTGTTGAGTATGCGTATGCGCCTTGTACTCGTCAGCCTGATTGGTTCCGAGACCTCGGCCGGCATCGACACCGCGCGTATGGTCCCAGCCACGCAAGAACTCGCCACGTGAATCCGGCAGACGAAACTCGCCAGCCTTCTCATCACCTTTGTTGAAGGCGCCGCCCAGGTAAGCCGCAAGATCTGGGTACATCGCGATGCTGTGGACGCTACCGTCGACTTCAAGGAAGCCAGTAGGCACAACATCGCGCGGGAACGGCAGCATGGAGCCGACGGGCAAGCCGGACGAGGTTCGCAGCAGGGCATCTACCTCGGCCTTGGTGTAGCCGTCTACCGAGCGGAATGCACCGAAAGCCAGGATCACGACGGTGTCGCCCAGGTTGCAGGCAGTGTGCAGGGTGACCTTTTGTCCATCAGCGCTGTAGTCGATGATTTCACGCCCGTTGCGCATGACGATCAGGTTACCCACGGTGTGCGGGGCGCTGAACGCTTTCTGCCCGACCGAGGCTTCGAACGAGAAACGCTCGAAGGCCTTGCCGCTGCTGACACCGCCCCCCAGCTGGAAGTAAGTGCCGTCGTAGTTCAGGTCATAGAGCGCCCCGGCGCGCACATCACCGCCGAGCAGGTCGACCAGCCCGCCGGTGCCGGCCTTCTTCACCGCCACCGCCGGCCGGCCATTGATGCTTGCCGTTACCGCACCAGTGTTGGTGGCGACGGCCTGGAACTGGAAGCGCTGGCCAGCCGCGTAGGCAGGTAGCGCCGCCTCGCTGCTCTTGAGCGTCAGCACCAAGGCATCAGCCGTGCCAGCCGCGGCTCCGAGCCAGGCCAGCGGCCCGGCGTCCTTGGCCACATCGGCGCGGCGCAGGTATTGCGGGTGCGGATCGGCTGCCTCCACATGGGCCTTGAGCTGATTGCGTGCATAGAGCTCGGCCGCTTCACGGGCCTTGTCCACGTAGTCGCGGGTGGCCAGCACGATGCTCGGGTCGATCTTCAGGGTGACGTTGGCCAGGTTGCCGAACACCACGTGCATGCGGATGGTCTGGGTACGCCCCGAACCTTGCGCCAGCAGTGGCTTGTAGCTCGGCGCCGGCTTGGCCACGGCAATGAAATTGCCGTTGGCATCTTCCAGCGCCAGTTCGCGGATCCACCAGCCGCCGGTCTCCGGCGGCAGCACCAGCTCGGCCACCAGCACGCCGGGGTCGGCAGGCGACTGGTAGAGCGCGTTGAGTTGCGCCCGATAGACCTGGCGTACCAGCGCATTCTGGGTTGGCTTCGGGGTCGGGTCGGGGGTTTGCGAGGGTTCGCCGCCGGCATCGCCGATCAGCATGTGGGTGATGTTCCAGGGCAGCCCCAGCGCGGCGGTGTTGGCCTGCTGGGCGATGCCGACGTTGGTCAGGAACCCACCGAATTGGGTGGTTGAGTTAGCCATTGAGGTAGATGTCCAGTATGTCCAGAGTGGTTTCGTTTACCCAGTGCGCAGCGCCCAGGTGCACGTCGATGTCCGCCGCTTCCCAGGGGTACACCTCGAGCAGTTCGCCCTCGTTGAGGGCAACCGCCTGATAGGCCGGCAGCAGGCTTTCGAGGCTGATGTCGAGGCCGATGAGGTGGCGGCTGACCGGTTTGGCGTCGTCGATCAGGCGGCTCAGTTCCAGGTAGGTCTGCTCATCGATACCGGCCTCTTCCACCCCCACCTTCAGGGCGAAGGTGCCGGGTACGCCGGCCGGCTCGAGTTGCCACCATTCGCGCACTTCGATCAGGTAGCCGAAGGGCTCGACCACCCGCCGCAACGCGCCGAGCGTGCCCTTGTGGGCATGCACGAAGAACGCCGAGCGGATCACCGAGCGCTTGATGGTCTCGCTCCAGCTGTCGTCCCAGCGGTCGACCGACCAGGCCCAGGCCAGTTGGTAAAGCAGATGCGCCGGGCAGCTGTCGGGGTTGTACAAGGTGCGCAGCCCCGCCTTGAGGTCTTCGTCGGCGGCCGCCTCGAGGGCGCGTTCAAGGGGGGTGCGGTTGAGCGGCAGAAGGCTTTGCATGTCAGCCTCCGCGCTTGAGGTCGAAGCCGCTGCACCACGCCGCCTGCGCCTTGCTCGGCTGCAGGTCGGCCCAGCCGATCAGCTCGACCCGGCTGACGCCATCGATGTGCAGCAGCGCGTCGATAGCCGAACGCGCTACCTCAACGCCCAGGCGCCGCCGTGGGTTGATCGCAGCTTCAAGGCGCCGTCGGCACTCGGCGAGGATCGCTTCGTACTCCGGGCCGCTGCCGGCCATGTGCAGCACGGCATCGATGCGGTACGGCAGTATCTCGGCACTGCGCACCACCACCCGGTCGGCGACCGGGCGGATGTCATCGTCGTTGAGGTAGCTGGCCACTTCGGCCAGCAGTGCCGGGTTGGCCGTACCGTCGCCGTCCAGGCTCAGTACGGTGATGTCCACCACGGCCGGCGACGCGCTTTCGGCCGTGGCATCGGCAACCTGCCCCGAGGCATTGCGGGCATGCAGGATGTAGCTGTTGCGCGGGCCGGCGGTGGTCAGGCCTTCGTAGACCAACTGCACCCGCTCGCGCAGGGCGTCGTCGGATTCGAGCAATGCCTCGACAGGTGGCGAGGCGGTTGGGTCCGCTGTCTGGATGACCAGACGTTGCAGGCCGACGTTGCCGGCCAACTGCTCCAGGTCGTTGCCTTCGGCGTAGGCCAGCAGCAGCGCCTTGGCCGCGTCGTTGATCCGCGCCCGGTTGAGCAGCTTGCGGTAAGCCCCGACTTCCAGCAGCTTGGTGACCGGGTCGCTCTCAAGCGAGGCGTTCCAGCCGTCGCCCAGACGGCTGCGGAAGGTGTCCAGGTCATCCTGGTAGATCGCTTCGAAATCGAGGTCTTCGAGCACCTGGGGTGCCGGCAGCCTGGACAGGTCGACCTGGCTCATACGCTCACCTCCAGCAGTGCGTCGTCGCCCAGATAACGGCCGCTCAGGGCCAGGCTGACCTGGCCATCGAGCACCGCCACCACGCGGACTCGTTCAAGTGCCAGGCGCGGCTCCCAGCGCCCGAGGGCCCGGGCAACTTCGGCCTGCACGGCGCTCTTCCAGCCGTCGTTGACCGGCAGGTCGACGTAGCGGCGCAACTGGCTGCCATAGTCGGGGCGCATGCGCCGGCTGCCGAGGGGGGTGGTGAGGATGTCTTCGATGGATTGGCGAAGGTGGGCGATGCCGCTCAGGGGCTGCCCCGTACGGCGGTCCAGGCCGATCATGGGGCACCTCCCGACGCAGGCGCATCCCGTTCATGAATATGCATGGCGTTCTCTACCTGTAGAAGAGCGTGATGGCGTGCACAAAGCTGCGCACTCTGGTCGCTCGCAGGCGATCGCGCAGGGCTCGAGGCCTTGGCATGATTCAAGGTGCCGCAGCGCGGGCACTTGATCTGCAGTTCGGTGAAATCGCCCGTGCGGGCGAGCAGTCGCGCGCAATGGCCGCAACGCAGGTCTTTGAGCATGGGCGTGCCTCCCTGGCACCGATTGGATGGGCTCAGTGCTTGTGATTGGCGGTGTTGCCGGCGGTATCGATGATCCGACCGCCGCCGTTGATGTCACCGCTGACCAGCAGCGGGCCCTCGATGGCGACGTTGCCAGTGAGGGTGATGGACGTGGCATCCAGGTTGATGGACGAGGCATCCAGCGTGATGGCTGTCGTCTCGAGCGTGATGCCGGCATCGCTGACCTGCAGTGTGCTGGCGCCCACCTTGATGCTGGCGTTGCCATTGGGCAGCTGGATCTCGTAGCGGCTGGCCTGCCAGTCGTAGCTCAGCGAGCCGCCATCGTCGAAACGCCAGATCTCGACATGTTCGCGGTTGTCCGGCGCAGCCCCGGCATTGCCATACAGGCCCGGCACGAAGGTGCCTTGCGCGGGTTCGCCACTGGGGCTTACCAGGACCCCCTGTTCATCCAGGCTGGGCACCCGCCAGTGGCGGGCCTTGCCGGCAGCGAGTGCATGCCAGCGCACCCAGGTGCTGGTCCAGCCTCCGCCGTCACTCACACGTACCCGGGCAGCGGCCAGGTCCACCGCCACTACCCGGCACGGGATCACTAGGGCGGCCAGCATGCGATCGTGCATGGCACTGGCGTAGCTCATGCCAGATCCTCCGGGTTGATATAGCGGCCTTCGTTGCCCGGCCCGGTATCCGGCTCGAAGCCCAGCACCAGGCTGCCCGGCGGCTGGTCAGGCCACTCCCAGCGTGGCTCGCCCAACAGCACCGGCTGCTCCCAGCGCACCTTCCACTGGGCCCCGAGGTACTGCGCCTGGACGTTGCGGGTCGCTTCGACGAATTCCAGGCCCCAGAGTTGCTGGCGCAGCAGGTCCATCAGTTGCGCCGCCAGTTCGCTGCCTTGCAACCGAGCATCCGTGCTGGCTGCGTCAAGGGTGATATCGGCCTCGAAAGTCACCGCCAGTACCGAACGGCCATCCCGGGGGGCGGTGTCGGCGACCATGGCGACGATGCCGTGGCGCAGGGCCGGTAACGCCGAGTTGCTTCCTACAGTTGCTTGGGCCTCTACCGACGCAAGATTGGGTATCGCCTCACGAATGGTCTGGGTCAGCGTCGTTTGCAACATCGCCAGCTGGCTCATGCATCCTCCTTCCAGGGTTGATCACCGTTGATCGGTTCGCGCAAACCCAGGCGCCTGGCGGCCCATCGTTCGTAAAGGCCGATGGCCACATCGGCGCCGGCCATCGCCGTCAGGCAACCAAAGGCGCTGGCGCTCCATATCGACATGCCCGTTGCATACAGCAGCATGACCGTTGACACCCCGCAGACCATGCAGGCCCCGGATCGCAGCGCCAGCCGCCTGATCAGCGACCAGCCCCGGGCACCGGCCTTGTCGGCGCGCCACATTTCGCCGCTGAGGCCGCCCAGCAATGCCAGGACGATCACCAGCCAGAGCGGCATTTCCAGCAACGTCTGTTGCTCGTTCGTCACTGTCCTGTACTCCTTGTGTGATGCCCGCCGGCGACATGCCGGCGAACGGATGTTTGTTGCCTTCGGCATTCCAAAAAGCCCGGCTTGCAGGCTTTTCAGTAATGCGTTGGCGAACCGCTGGCCACGACTGGTGACGCCGCGCGGTTCCGCTTCAATTTGGTGTCTCCGACCGCGGCCGCCTGCCCGCCGGATAACTGATCGTGGTGCTTTACGCTGCACACCCGGGCCAGTTGCCAACCCTCTGAACAGTTGAGGCCTGTTCATCGCTGCCTGTGTAACAACCGGTTGCTGACCGGCTTGAGACACAGGTTATGCATCAATGCATATGCAGTCAATGCATTTATTCAAATGTTTATGCGTTGGATTTTGCTGAAATGCATGAAGGGCTTGCTGGACGCGGGGTGTAGGGCTTTTCTGCAGACGAAAAAAAACCCGCCTGGGCGGGTTTTCGTCGGGGATCAAGGTGGGTCAGCGCGCGTACATGCCCCACCAGAATACGTGGCCCAGCAGGCTGATCTGTTCGTCCTGCATCTGCTGGAAGCTGTAGTCCTCGTCCGGGTGCTCATCGCGGTTGAAGCTGCGCAGACGGATGCCGGTGGGCAACCGGTAGACCTGCTTCACCCGCAGTTGGCCGTTGTGGTTGATGGCGTAAAGATCGCCATCGATGATATCGCCGATGGTGCACCTGCCAGTGTTGACCCCTACCGTAGCGCCGTCACGCAGCACCGGCAGCATGCTGTTGCCGCGCACCGTCACGCATTTGGCATGGTCGAACTGCACGCCGTTGTGGCGCAGGCTGCGTTTGCCGAAGCGCAAGCGTGCATGCTCGCTTTCTTCGATGACGAATCTTCCTGATCCTGCTGCCAACTCGACCTCACGAAGAAAAGGAACAGACACCTCGTCGTCCTCGACGGGGGTTTCATCGTCCCACAGGCTGATATCGCTCAGCGCCGCATGCGCCTCTATGCGCGGCGCCGCTTCACGGGTGTCGCCCAGCTCGGCACGGCCGCGCAGCTGATCGGTGCTCACGCCGAAATACTCGGCGATCTTCGACACGTGCTTGTCGGAAGGGTCGGCGATCTTTTCGCTGAGAATGCGCGAAAGCGTGGATTGCGGAATGCCCGTGCGCCGGTGCAGCTCTGTCGGGGACAGGCCGTGGCGCTCGAGCAGCGCTTTGAGAGTGGATGCTACGTTGCGTTTTTGCATAGCGTGCATAATGCCGCCCAGCCAAGGTAAATGCAATCACCCCGCGGCGCGTAGTTTTGCCCCACCCATACGCCCTGCAGCAGGCGTAAAAAGCCTGTACCATTACGCGTTTCGCAATTTGCCACCAGACCACCCGCTGTAAGGCCCTGAATGTCTGATCTCTCCGCACACACCCCGATGATGCAGCAGTACTGGAAGCTGAAGAACCAGCACCTGGACCAGCTGATGTTCTACCGCATGGGCGATTTCTACGAGATCTTCTACGAAGATGCGAAGAAAGCCGCGAAACTGCTGGATATCACCCTGACCGCCCGCGGCCAGTCGGCAGGCCAGTCGATCCCCATGTGCGGGATTCCGTTCCATTCGCTGGAAGGCTACCTGGCCAAGCTGGTCAAGCTCGGCGAATCGGTGGTGATCTGCGAACAGATCGGTGACCCGGCCACCAGCAAGGGCCCGGTGGAGCGCCAGGTGGTGCGCATCATCACCCCCGGCACGATCAGCGACGAGGCCCTGCTCGACGAGCGCCGCGACAACCTGATCGCCGCCCTGCTGGGCGATGAGCGCCTGTTCGGCCTGGCGGTGCTGGACATCACCAGCGGCAGCTTCAGCGTGCAGGAAATCAAGGGCTGGGAGAACCTGCTGGCAGAGCTCGAGCGCATCAACCCGGTCGAGCTGCTGATCCCCGATGACTGGCCCCAGGGCCTGCCGGCCGAGAAGCGCCCGGGCGCTCGCCGCCGTGCACCCTGGGACTTCGACCGCGACTCGGCGCGCAAGAGCCTGTGCCAGCAGTTTGCGACCAAGGACCTCAAAGGTTTCGGCTGCGACAAGCTGACCCTGGCCATCGGCGCCGCCGGCTGCCTGCTGACCTACGCCAAGGAAACCCAGCGCACCGCCCTGCCCCACCTGCGCAGCCTGCGCCACGAGCGCATGGACGACACGGTCATCCTGGATGCCGCCAGCCGCCGCAACCTGGAGCTGGACATCAACCTGGCCGGTGGCCGCGACAACACCCTGCAGTCGGTGCTGGACCGTTGCCAGACCGCCATGGCCAGCCGCCTGCTGACCCGCTGGCTGAACCGCCCGCTGCGCGACCTCAAGGTACTCAAGGCGCGCCAGGACTCGATCCGCTGCCTGCTCGACGGCTACCGCTTCGAAAAGCTGCAACCGCAGCTCAAGGAGATCGGTGACCTCGAACGCATCCTGGCGCGTATCGGCCTGCGCAATGCGCGCCCGCGGGACCTGGCGCGCCTGCGCGACGCCCTCGGCGCCCTGCCCGAGCTGCAGAACGCCATGGCCGAGCTTGAAGCGCCGCACCTGGCGCGCCTGGCCGCGATCACCGGCACCTACCCCGAACTGGCCGGCATGCTCGAGCGGGCGATCATCGACAACCCGCCCGCGGTGATCCGCGATGGCGGTGTGCTCAAGACCGGCTACGACAGCGAGCTCGACGAGCTGCTGGCGATGAGCGAGAACGCCGGCCAGTTCCTCATCGACCTGGAAGCCCGCGAGAAAGCCCGTACGGGCCTGGCCAACCTCAAGGTCGGCTACAACCGCGTGCACGGCTATTTCATCGAATTGCCGACCAAGCAGGCCGAGCAGGCACCGGGCGATTACATTCGCCGCCAGACGCTCAAAGGCGCCGAGCGCTTCATCACCCCTGAGCTCAAGGCCTTCGAGGACAAGGCGCTGTCGGCCAAGAGCCGCGCCCTGGCCCGCGAGAAGATGCTCTACGACGCCCTGCTCGAAACCCTGATCGGCCACCTGGCACCGCTGCAGGACAGCGCTGCCGCCCTGGCTGAACTGGACGTGCTGAGCAACCTCGCGGAGCGCGCGCTGAACCTTGACCTGAACTGCCCGAGCTTCGTCGACGAACCCTGCCTGCGCATCGAGCAGGGCCGTCACCCGGTGGTCGAGCAGGTACTGACCACGCCGTTCGTGGCCAACGACCTGGGGCTCGACAACAGTACCCGCATGCTGATCATTACCGGCCCGAACATGGGCGGTAAATCCACCTACATGCGCCAGACCGCCCTGATCGTGCTGATGGCCCATATCGGCAGCTTCGTGCCCGCCGCCAGCTGCGAGCTGTCGCTGGTCGACCGCATCTTCACCCGTATCGGTTCCAGCGATGACCTGGCCGGCGGGCGCTCGACCTTCATGGTCGAGATGAGCGAGACCGCCAACATCCTGCACAACGCCACCGACCGCAGCCTGGTGCTGATGGACGAAGTGGGCCGCGGCACCAGTACCTTCGACGGCCTGTCGCTGGCCTGGGCCGCCGCCGAGCGCCTGGCCCAGTTGCGTGCCTACACGCTGTTCGCCACGCACTACTTCGAGCTGACCGTGCTGCCGGAGAGCGAGCCGCTGGTGGCCAACGTGCACCTGAACGCCACCGAACACAATGAACGCATCGTCTTCCTGCACCACGTGCTGCCTGGCCCTGCCAGCCAGAGCTATGGCCTGGCCGTGGCGCAACTGGCGGGCGTGCCGGGGCCGGTGATCCAGCGTGCCCGTGAGCACCTGGGCCGGCTGGAAACCGCCAGCCTGCCCCATGAAACGCCGATTGCCAGCAAGAGCAAGGGCGAGCCGGGCGTGCCGCACCAGAGCGACCTGTTCGCCAGCCTGCCACACCCGGCCATCGAGAAGCTGGGCAAGCTGGAGCTGGACGACATGACCCCGCGCCAAGCTATCGAAATGCTATATCAACTGAAGAACCTGTTATAACGGCCACCCAAACAAGCTGGTAGAATCCGGCGCGGTTCGCGAGCGCTGCAGGTTATTAGCCTGGCCTGCAGCCACCACCGTGAACCGTGCTGCCCTGGAAGGAAGGGCAAGCTGCCGTCGCCTGAGGAGAGAATTAGAAATGACCTTCGTCGTCACCGACAACTGCATCAAATGCAAATACACCGACTGCGTGGAAGTCTGTCCGGTGGACTGCTTCTACGAAGGCCCGAATTTCCTGGTGATTCACCCGGACGAGTGCATCGACTGTGCGCTGTGCGAGCCAGAGTGCCCGGCCCAGGCGATCTTCTCTGAAGACGAAGTGCCGTCCGGCATGGAGAACTTCATCGAGCTGAACGCCGAGCTGGCAGAGATCTGGCCGAACATCACCGAGCGCAAGGACGCCCTGCCCGACGCTGAAGAGTGGGACGGCAAGACCGGCAAGATCGCCGATCTGGAGCGCTGATCGTCCAGATACAAAAAAGGCCCGTAACGGGCCTTTTTTCATTTTCAGCGGGCAAAAAAAAGGGGCGGTTTGACCCGCCCACATTTTTTCCGTAGTCCCTGTATATCCCACTCATCGTCCTGATGAATCGCTTCCTGCGATGTCCTGGCACTCATCCTGAGCACCTGTGCCTGTCCGTCGGCACAGTTCGAATACTAGCGATTCCCACGGGGCCGGCAAGCGACGAATCTCTCAAGAGATTTCAGGCGCAACAATCGTTAACACCATAAAATAGCTTTATATTCAGCAACTTAGAAAATGTACGCCAGTGAAAACGACATTGATTTACCAACCCCTACAACGATTACTTACATAACGAGTAAGCGATCGCTTACACGCGATAGCACAAGGGTAGATAACTAAACATTTCGCCTGCGCGAACAAAAACGCCCCGAAATTATCGGGGCGTTTTTTGCAACGGCGTCAGTGCTACTGGAACAAGGACTCGCTGGACAAACCGTTCTTCTCGAGGATTTCGCGCAGGCGCTTGAGGCCCTCGACCTGGATCTGCCGCACCCGCTCACGGGTCAGGCCGATCTCCAGCCCCACGTCCTCCAGGGTACTGCTTTCATGGCCTCGCAGACCGAAACGGCGCACAACGACCTCACGCTGCTTGTCGGTCAACTCACCCAGCCACTGGTCGATGCTTTGCGACAGATCATCGTCCTGCAGCAACTCGCAAGGGTCGGTGGGGCGGTCGTCGGTGAGCGTGTCCAGCAGGGTCTTGTCGGAGTCCGGGCCCAGCGAGACGTCCACCGACGAGACCCGCTCGTTGAGACCGAGCATGCGCTTGACCTCGGCTACCGGTTTCTCCAGCAGGTTGGCGATCTCTTCCGGCGACGGCTCATGGTCGAGCTTTTGCGTCAGCTCCCGCGCAGCACGCAGGTAGACGTTGAGCTCCTTGACCACGTGAATCGGCAGGCGGATGGTGCGGGTCTGGTTCATGATCGCCCGCTCGATGGTCTGGCGGATCCACCAGGTGGCATAGGTCGAGAAGCGGAAGCCGCGTTCGGGGTCGAACTTCTCCACCGCACGAATCAGGCCCAGGTTGCCTTCCTCGATCAGGTCGAGCAGCGACAGGCCACGATTGACGTAACGACGGGCGATCTTCACCACCAGGCGCAGGTTGCTTTCGATCATGCGCTTGCGCCCTGCGGGGTCGCCCTTCTGCGACAGGCGCGCGAAATGCACTTCTTCCTCCGGCGAGAGCAGAGGCGAGAAGCCGATTTCGTTGAGATACAGCTGGGTGGCATCGAGCGCCCGGCTGTAATCGATGTACTTGTGCTGCTTTAGCGATGTGCTCTGTTTCGACTTGGTCCGAACCGAAGGTACAGCAGGTTCGTCTGACACCACATCCGTTTCCAAAACGATGCCTGTCTCCATCAAGAGCAGGTCGTCGTCGATGTCAAACTCCGGCACTTCTTTACTGAGAGCCATTGTTATAGTCCTTTGCTGAGTTCGAACTCAGACTCGAGCGTCACCTTTCCGTGGTAGCGCTGGAGCCTGTCCCCTCTACGTCGGAGGAACAGGCTGGGACAATGATCAACGGCGTGGCAGGAACTGGAGTGGGTCGACGGGTTTGCCCTGGCGGCGAATCTCGAAATGCAGCTTCACCCGATCAGTGCCCGTGGATCCCATCTCTGCGATCGTCTGCCCTGCCTTGACCTGCTGCCCCTCCCGAACCAAAAGCCTGCGGTTGTGACCGTAGGCACTGACGTAGGTATCGCTGTGCTTGATGATGATCAGCTCGCCGTAGCCCCGCAAGCCACTCCCCGCGTAAACCACTGCACCATCAGCGGCAGCAAAAACAGGCTGTCCCAAATCACCGGCGATATCAACGCCTTTATTCAAACTGCCGTTTGAAGCGAATTTTCCAATCAGCACGCCGTTCGCCGGCCACGTCCAGCCGCCAACGGCGCGCTCTGCGGCGGGCACCTGGGCAACCGTTTGCGAGGAAGACGAAGCCGCCGAAGTGGCCGATTTGCCATTGTTCGCCGGCGGCGGCGGGGTACCGACCGGGCGGCGAGTGACGGTGGTCTTGCTCGACGACGATGGGCCGCTGGTGACCACCGTGGTGCTGCCACCGGCACCACTGCTGAAGCGAATCGGCTGGCCCGGACGAATGGTATAGGGCGGGGGAATATTGTTGCGCGCCGCCAACTCCTTGTAGTCCCAGCCATAGCGGAAGGCGATGGAGAACAGCGTGTCGCCGGGCTTGACCACGTACTGCCCAGAGGTGACGGCCGGGCGCTTGGGCGCAGCATTGTTGCGGTCGACCACGCGCGCGCCGCTCGAGCCGGTACTGGAGCAGCCGGCCAACAGGGTTCCCATGGCCAGCGCAATCACCACAAGCTTCAAAACCGATCGTTCCTTGCGCTGCCGAATGCCTGTGTGACCCACCCGCGCTCCCCTCATGGTGCCGAAAGATGACGATGCAAAATGCAATAATGTTGCAATTATAACCGAGCCGCCTCGCTTGGGGTGGCCCGTAGTGAACCGGCTAACGCCAGATACCCCGCCAGATAGACAGGGCCCGACCGCGGGAATTCGCTGCTGACGCAAATATTCCGTGTTTTGTCAGGCCAGCGGGCCGTTGAGCAACGGCACGAAGCGCACCGCCCCCAGCACACGGCGCGAGAACCCGTGCTCTTCGCGGACGATCAGCATCAACTGCTGCACCTCTCCTGCCGGCCCGACCGGGATGACCATGCGCCCGCCGGGCGCCAGTTGGTCAAGCAGCGCCTGGGGCACCTCCGGCGCCACCGCGGTGACGATGATGCCGTTGTACGGTGCCAGCGCCGGCCAGCCTTCGCAGCCATCGCCCCAGCGGAACACCACGTTGCGCAGGTTGAGCTCGACCAGACGCTCCTTGGCACGGTCCTGCAGGACTTTGATGCGCTCCACCGAGAACACCCGCTCCACCAGCTGCGCCAGGATCGCGGTCTGGTAGCCGGAACCGGTGCCGATCTCCAGCACCTTGTCCAGCGGCCCGGCCTCCAGCAACAGTTCACTCATGTGCGCAACCATGAACGGCTGCGAGATGGTCTGGTTGTGGCCGATCGGCAACGCGGTGTCTTCATAGGCACGGTGCGCCAGGGCCTCGTCGACGAACAGGTGACGCGGGGTACGGCGAATCGCGTCGAGCACCTTGGGGTTCGACACGCCTTCCTCGCACAAGCGCTGGATCAGCCGCTCCCGGGTACGCTGCGAGGTCATGCCGATACCTCGGCGCATCAGATCGTCCTGTTCGCGCATCAGAGCACGCCCTCCAGCCAGCCCTCGAAGCGCTCGAAGGCGTCATTGAAGGTGCGGTCCAGCTGCAACGGGGTGATCGACACATAACCCTGCATCACCGCGTGGAAGTCAGTGCCCGGCCCGCCATCCTCGGCATCGCCGGCCACGGCGATCCAGTAGCCTTCCTTGCCCCGCGGGTTGACCACCTTGGTCGGTGCCGCCGCGCGTGCCCGATGCCCCAGCCGGGTGAGCTGGATGCCGCGGATATGCTCCAACGGCAAGTTGGGGATGTTGATGTTGAGCACGGTGCGCGGCGGCAGCTCCAGGCGTGCCTGCGCCTCGACCAGGCGACGGGCTATGTAGGCCGCCGTCGGCAGGTTGTCGGTTTGCCGCGAGAGCAGCGAGAAGGCCAGTGACGTGCCCCCCAGGAAGCGCCCTTCGAGCGCGGCGGCAACCGTGCCGGAATACAGCACGTCATCGCCCAGGTTGGCGCCCAGGTTGATACCGGACACCACCATGTCAGGGGTTTGCGGCAACAGGCCGTTGAGCCCCAGGTGCACGCAGTCGGTCGGGGTACCGTTGAGGCTGATGAAGCCATTGGCCAATGTCTGCGGGTGCAGGGGCCGGTCCAGCGTCAGCGAACTGCCGGCGCCGCTCTTGTCTTGATCCGGGGCAATCACCGCGCACTCGGCGTAATCCGCCAGCGCAGCATGCAGCGCGGCGAGGCCGGGTGCGGTAACACCGTCGTCATTCGAAATCAGAATACGCATGGGCTGTCCGTCTGCCCTGCCGGCACCAGATCGACGAGTTCGCGCACCACCACGGTGGCGAAGCATCCGGCCGGAAGGACGAATTCCAGTTGCAGGATATCAGGCTCGGGATAATGCCACGTCAGCCGCCCAATAGGGAGCCGCAGAATGCGTCGTTCGTGATCCATGCCGGCACGCGCCAGCCATTGGCACAGTGCCGGGTGCGTTTCGGCGATGGCCGATTCGAGCGCCAGCGTGGCGCCACTGCTCGGGGCATCGCCTTCGCCCCACAGAGGGCCGGTTGGGTGCAGGTCGAGAATCGCCAGCCGCGGATCGCTGCATTCGGCCTCTCCTGCCGGGAAGAAGCTGCGTTTGTCGGTGAAGGCCAGCAAATCGCCGACCTGGGCGCGCTGCCAGCTGCCATCGGCCACGCGCGCGGCCAGCACCTGGTTGAACAGGTAGCTGCGCGCCGCCGAGAGCAATCGCGAACGGACGTTGCGTTGCTCCGGCAACGCCTGGCGCGCCGCCCAATCCTGGGCATCGTATACGTTGCCTCCGGCATGGCCGAAACGTTGGCCACCGAAATAGTTGGGCACACCGTGCTGCTTGAGTTGCTCGAGGCGCGCATCGAGGGCCTGGTGATCGGCCTGCAGCGCGGTCAGGCGCAGGGTGAAACCGTTGGCCGCATGGGCGCCACGCTGCAGCTTGCGCTGGTGGCGTACCTGCTTGAGCACACGCAGGGTTTCGTCTTCGGCACGGGACAGGTCTGGGTCAGACTTGCCCGGCAGGTGCAGGCTGAACCACTGGCGGGTCAGGGCCTGACGGTCCTTGAGGCCGGCATAGCTGATCGAACGCACCGGCACGCCGGCAGCGCGCGCCAGGCGGCGGGCGGCTTCTTCGGTGTTGAGGTCACGCTTCTCGACCCACAGCCACAGGTGCTCGCCCTGGCCGGACAGCGGGATGTCGAGCACTTCGTCGACCTGGAAATCTTCGGCCACCGCCTTGAGCACCGCAGTACCCAGGGCCTCACCCGAGGCGCGCGGCCCCAGCAGTTGCAGTTCGTTCATACTGGCAGCAACAGGGCAACCGCGTGCACGGCGATCCCCTCCTCACGGCCGGTGAAGCCCAGCTTTTCTTCGGTGGTGGCCTTGACGTTGACCTGGTCGAGCTCGACCTGCAGGTCTTCGGCGATGCGCTGGCGCATGGTTTCGATATGCGGGGCCATTTTCGGCGCCTGGGCGACGATGGTGGCGTCGACGTTGCCGACCTTCCAGCCCTTGTTGCGCACGACACCCAGCACATGGCGCAGCAGCACGCGGCTGTCGGCGCCCTTGAACTGCGGGTCGGTGTCGGGGAAGTGCTTGCCGATGTCGCCCAGCGCCGCAGCGCCAAGCAGGGCATCGCTCAGGGCGTGCAGCAGCACGTCACCATCGGAATGGGCCAACAGGCCGTATTTGTGGGGGATACGCACCCCGCCCAGGGTAATGAAATCACCGTCGGCGAAACGGTGGACATCGTAGCCATGGCCAATACGCATAGAAAAACGCCCTGATTGAGACAGGGCGTGATTCTACCTGCTTTGCAGGGGATTGGGGGGTTGGAGCAGGCCTATCGCGGGGCAAGCCCGCTCCCACGCTCGGAGTGGGAGCGGGCTTGCCCCGCGAGGTTTTCAGACCCTGCCCAGTGCCACCGCATGATGGCGCAGGTGCTCATCGATGAAGCTGGCGATGAAGTAGTAGCTATGGTCGTAACCCGGCTGCAAACGCAGGATCAGCCCATGCCCGCCCTTGCGGGCGGCCTGCTCCAGCGCCTCTGGCTTGAGCTGTTTTTCGAGGAAGTCGTCGCGATCCCCCTGGTCCACCAGCAACGGCGGGCATTCACCCGCCTCGGCCAGCAGTACGCTGGCATCCCACTCGCGCCAGCGCGCCCGGTCTTCGCCCAGGTAGCGGCTGAAGGCCTTCTCGCCCCAAGGGCAATCCATCGGGTTGCTGATGGGCGAGAACGCCGACACCGAGCGGTAACGCCCCGGGTTGCGCAGGGCGCAGACCAGCGCGCCATGCCCGCCCATGGAGTGGCCACTGATGCTGCGCTGATCGGACGCAGGGAAGTGCGCCTCGATCAGTGCCGGCAGTTCGTCCACCACATAGTCGTGCATGCGGTAGTGCTGGGCCCAGGGCTGCTGGGTGGCGTTGAGGTAGAAGCCGGCACCCAGGCCGAAGTCCCAGGCGCCCTCCGGATCACCCGGCACACCTTCGCCACGCGGGCTGGTATCAGGGGCGACGATGATCAGCCCAAGCTCTGCGGCCAGACGCTGGGCGCCGGCCTTCTGCATGAAGTTCTCGTCGGTGCAGGTCAGGCCGCTGAGCCAGTACAGCACCGGCAGCTTCTCGCCCTGCTCGGCCTGGGGCGGCAGGTACACGGCGAACACCATGTCGCAGCCGAGCACCTTGGAGCTGTGCCGGTAGCGCTTGTGCCAGCCGCCGAAGCTTTTCTGGCAGGAGATGTTTTCCAGCGTCATGGCAGGGGCCTCAGAAGTGGATAACGCTACGGATGCTCTTGCCTTCGTGCATCAGGTCGAAGGCCTTGTTGATGTCTTCCAGGCCCATGGTGTGGGTAATGAAGGTGTCCAGCGGGATCTCGCCCTTCTCGGACATCTCCACGTAGCTCGGCAGCTCGCTGCGGCCACGCACGCCACCGAACGCCGAACCGCGCCAGACGCGGCCGGTGACCAGCTGGAACGGACGGGTGGCGATTTCCTGGCCGGCACCGGCCACGCCGATGATCACCGACTCGCCCCAGCCCTTGTGGCAGCACTCCAGCGCCGCACGCATCAGCTGCACGTTGCCGATGCACTCGAAGGAGAAGTCCACGCCGCCGTCGGTCAGGTCGACGATGACCTCCTGGATCGGGCGGTCGTAGTCCTTCGGGTTGATGCAGTCGGTGGCGCCCAATTGGCGGGCGATCTCGAACTTGGCCGGGTTGATGTCGATGGCGATGATGCGCGAGGCCTTGGCCTTGACGGCACCGATCACCGCCGACAAGCCAATGCCGCCCAGGCCGAAGATGGCCACGGTGTCACCCGGCTTGACCTTGGCGGTGTTGAGCACCGCACCGATGCCGGTGGTCACGCCGCAGCCGAGCAGGCAGACCTTCTCCAGCGGCGCTTCCTTCTGGATCTTGGCCACGGAGATTTCCGGCAGCACGGTGTACTCGGAGAAGGTCGAGGTACCCATGTAGTGGAACAGCTGCTGGCCCTTGTAGCTGAAGCGGGTGGTGCCGTCGGGCATCAGGCCCTTGCCTTGGGTGGCGCGGATCGCCTGGCACAGGTTGGTCTTGCCCGACAGGCAGAATTTGCACTTGCCGCATTCCGGGGTGTACAGCGGGATCACGTGGTCACCGACCGCTACCGAGGTGACGCCCTCGCCAACCGCCTCGACGATCGCCCCGCCCTCATGGCCGAGGATCGACGGGAAGATACCCTCCGGGTCGGCGCCGGACAGGGTGTAGGCGTCGGTGTGGCAGACCCCGGAGGCGACCACGCGCAACAGCACTTCACCGGCCTTGGGCATGGCCACGTCCACTTCGACGATTTCCAGGGGTTTCTTGGCCTCGAAGGCTACGGCAGCACGGGACTTGATCATCATGGGTCTCCAGACAGAGTGTCGATATCAGTCTCGCAGTGTAATTCATGCCTATTTGATGAATAATCAGGCCAACTAAAAAACATTATTGCCATACAGGGATAATCCATGAGCAGTCGCTGGGAAGGCATCGACGAGTTCGTCGCGGTCGCCGAGTCAGGCCAGTTCACCGCGGCCGCCGAGCGCCTGGGGGTGTCCTCGTCCCATATCAGCCGGCAGATCGCCCGCCTTGAAGAACGCCTGCAGACCCGCCTGCTGTACCGCAGCACCCGGCGGGTGACCCTGAGCGAAGCCGGGCAGACTTTCCTGCAGCATTGCCAGCGCCTGCAGGATGGCCGTGAGGAAGCGCTGCGCGCCATGGGCGACCTGGCGAGCGAACCCAAAGGCCTGCTGCGCATGACCTGCGCCGTTGCCTACGGCGAACGGTTCATCGTGCCGCTGGTGACGCGGTTCATGGCGCAGTACCCGCAATTGCGGGTCGAGGTGGAACTGACCAACCGCACCCTCGACCTGCTGCATGAAGGCATGGACATGGCGATCCGCCTGGGCCGCCTGCAGGACTCGCGGCTGGTCGCCACGCGCCTGGCGCCTCGGCGCATGTACCTGTGCGCCTCGCCCGCCTACCTTGAGCGTTATGGCCGCCCCCACAGCCTGTCGGAACTGGCGCGGCACAATTGCCTGATCGGCAGCTCCGACCTGTGGGCGCTGCAGCAGGATGGGCGTGAATTCAGCCAGCGAGTGCAGGGCAACTGGCGTTGCAACAGCGGGCAGGCGGTGCTGGATGCGGCGTTGCAGGGGATGGGCTTGTGTCAGCTACCGGATTATTACGTGCTGGAGCACCTGCACAGTGGCGCGCTAGTGTCGTTGCTGGAGGCGCACCAGCCGCCCAATACGGCGGTATGGGCGCTCTATCCGCAGCAGCGGCATCTGTCGCCGAAGGTGCGACGGTTGGTGGACTATCTCAAGGAAGGGTTGGCGCAGTTGCCGGAGTATCGGCAGGACTGAAGTGCAGTGGCGGCCTTGCTGGCCTCTTCGCGGGTAAACCCGCTCCCACAGGATTTCACCGCACCTGAAGTCAGCGAAGGTCCTGTGGGAGCGGGTTTACCCGCGAAGAGGCCGGTACAGGCAAATGACCTTTAGCGGCGAGTCGCCCAGCGCTGGCGCAACCACTCCAGGTCTTCCGGCCGGGTCACCTTGATGTTGTCGCTGCGCCCTTCGATCAGCCGTGGTGCGTAGCCGGCCCACTCGATGGCGGAGGACTCATCGGTGACCGCCACATCCGACACCAGGCACTCGGCCAGCGCCCGGTGCAGCATGCCCAAACGGAACATCTGCGGCGTATACGCCTGCCAGACGGTACTGCGATCCACCGTGGCGCTCACCCGGCCATCGGCGCCGGCACGCTTGAGGGTATCTCGGGCCGGGACCGCCAGCAGGCCGCCCACCGGATCGTCGGCAAGCTCAGCCAGCAGGCGGTCCAGGTCGCTACGTGCCAGGTTCGGCCGCGCCGCATCGTGCACCAATACCCAGTCGTCGTCCGACGCCCCCTGGGCATGCAGCAACAGCAAGGCATTGAGCACCGAGTCGGCACGTTCGCGCCCGCCCGGGGCACGCTGGATGCGCCCATCGCTGGCACAGCGCAGGCCGGGCCAGTAAGGGTCTTGATCGGCAATGCTGACCACCACGCCCTTGAGCGCGGGGTGGCCTAGAAAACAGTCGAGGCTATGCTCGAGGATCGTCTGCCCGCCCAATTGCAGATACTGCTTGGGCCGGTCGGCAGCCATGCGGGCACCAACGCCCGCGGCAGGAATCACGGCCCAGAAGGCCGGCAATTGCTGGGTCATTTTTGCGGCAGCTGGTAGAGGGTTTCGCCCTCCTTGACCATCCCCAGTTCATGTCGAGCCCGTTCTTCCACGGTCTCCATACCTTTCTTCAACTCCGTGACTTCCGCATCGAGCACGCGATTACGCTCCAGCAGCCGTTCGTTCTCGGCGTGCTGTTCGTCAATCTGCTGCTTGAGCTCGGTCACTTGCGCCAGGCTGCCATTGCCCACCCAAAGGCGATATTGCAGGCCGCCGAGCAGCAGGAGCAGAACGAGAAACAACCAATAGGGACTGCGCATGAAGATATCCAGGGTATAAGGCCGCCGCAGCGAGCTTCCGATAGCACGAAGCCTGGCCGAGGCCAGGCTTCGTCGACAGAAACCCGTGTGAAGCATCTGAACATTCAGTACGAATGTTCAGGCTGCCTCGGCTGCTGCCTTTTTACCATCTCTTGCTCAGCCGCGAAACTCGGCGCGGCCACGGTAGACGGCCTTGGCACCCAGTTGCTCTTCGATACGCAGCAGCTGGTTGTACTTGCTGACGCGGTCGGAGCGGCACAGCGAGCCGGTCTTGATCTGGCCAGCAGCAGTACCCACGGCCAGGTCGGCGATGGTCGAGTCCTCGGTTTCACCCGAACGGTGCGAGATCACCGCGGTGTAGCCGGCGGCCTTGGCCATCTGGATGGCTTCCAGGGTTTCGGTCAGCGAGCCGATCTGGTTGAACTTGATCAGGATCGAGTTACCGATGCCCTTCTCGATGCCTTCCTTGAGGATCTTGGTATTGGTAACGAACAGGTCGTCGCCCACCAGCTGGACTTTCTTGCCGATCTTGTCGGTGAGGATTTTCCAGCCAGCCCAGTCGGACTCGTCCAGGCCGTCTTCGATCGAGATGATCGGGAAACGCTCGGTCAGGCCTTTGAGGTACTCGGCGAAACCTTCGGCGTCGAACGACTTGCCTTCACCGGACAGGTTGTACTTGCCGTCTTCGTAGAACTCGGAAGCGGCGCAGTCCAGGGCCAGGGTCACGTCGGTGCCCAGCTTGTAGCCGGCTTTCTCGACGGCTTCGGCGATGGCGGCCAGGGCGTCTTCGTTGGACGCCAGGTTCGGCGCGAAGCCACCTTCGTCACCGACGGCGGTGTTCAGGCCACGGGCCTTGAGCACGGCTTTGAGGTGGTGGAAGATCTCGGTGCCCATGCGCAGGCCGTCGGAGAAGGTCTTGGCGCCAACCGGCTGCACCATGAACTCCTGGATGTCGACGTTGTTGTCGGCGTGCTCACCGCCGTTGATGATGTTCATCATCGGGACCGGCATGGAGTACTGGCCCGGGGTGCCGTTGAGGTTGGCGATGTGCGCATACAGCGGCAGGTCGTGGTCCTGGGCGGCGGCCTTGGCGGCAGCCAGCGAGACGGCCAGGATGGCGTTGGCGCCCAGCTTGGCCTTGTTCTCGGTACCGTCCAGTTCGATCATGGCGCGGTCCAGGGCTTTCTGGTCCGATGGGTCCTTGCCCAGCAGCAGCTCGCGGATCGGGCCGTTGATGTTGGCGACGGCCTTCAGCACGCCCTTGCCCAGGTAACGGCTCTTGTCGCCATCACGCAGCTCCAGCGCTTCGCGCGAGCCAGTGGAAGCACCCGACGGCGCGCAGGCGCTGCCGATGATGCCGTTGTCGAGCAGCACGTCGGCTTCCACGGTGGGGTTGCCACGGGAATCGAGAACTTCACGACCTTTGATGTCGACGATCTTTGCCATTGTTGTAAGCACTCCAGAATTGACGAAACTAACGCAACTTTTGGGAATTCTTGCCGTTCACCAGGCGACATGGCACGGGCAGGCCTGATGAAGGGAGCCCCCTGACCGATAGGTCAGGGGGTGGAACGGGCGGTACTTTACCCGAGAAATGAGCTTTACGCGGTTTCTACCGTCGGAAAACTTTTCACCAGGTCGTCCAGCTGCTTGAGCTGGGCGAGGAACGGCTCCAGCTTGTCCAGGCGCAGGGCACACGGGCCGTCGCACTTGGCGTTGTCCGGGTCCGGGTGGGCTTCGAGGAACAGCCCGGCCAGGCCCTGGCTCATGCCGGCCTTGGCCAGGTCGGTGACCTGGGCACGGCGGCCGCCGGCGGAGTCGGCACGGCCGCCCGGCGTCTGCAGCGAGTGGGTGACGTCGAAGAACACCGGGTACTCGAACTGCTTCATGATGCCGAAGCCGAGCATGTCGACCACCAGGTTGTTGTAGCCGAAGCTCGAACCGCGCTCACACAGGATGAGCTGGTCGTTGCCGGCTTCGACGCACTTGGCGAGGATGTGCTTCATCTCGTGGGGCGCAAGGAATTGCGCCTTCTTGATGTTGATCACCGCACCGGTCTTGGCCATCGCCACCACCAGGTCGGTCTGGCGCGACAGGAAGGCCGGCAACTGGATGATGTCGCACACCTTGGCCACCGGCTCGCACTGGTAGGGCTCGTGTACGTCGGTGATCACCGGCACGTTGAAGGTCTGCTTGATCTCTTCGAAGATCTTCAGGCCTTCTTCCATGCCCGGGCCACGGTACGAGGTCACCGACGAGCGGTTGGCCTTGTCGAAGCTGGCCTTGAACACGTACGGGATGCCGAGTTTCTCGGTCACCCGCACGTACTCCTCGCAGACCTTCAGGGCCAGGTCACGGGATTCCAGGACGTTCATGCCGCCGAACAGGACGAACGGCTTGTCGTTGGCGATCTCGAT
Source organism: Pseudomonas sp. EMN2 (assembly GCF_009650555.1). NCBI lineage: Bacteria > Pseudomonadati > Pseudomonadota > Gammaproteobacteria > Pseudomonadales > Pseudomonadaceae > Pseudomonas > Pseudomonas sp. EMN2. The sequence goes on along the minus strand of NZ_VZZR01000054.1, from coordinate 57,228 downwards.
GTTACCGACGCGAATGATCTTCTGAGTCATGGATCAGGCCTTGTTCTTCTGTGCCAGGGCTGCCTTGACGAAGCCGCTGAACAGCGGGTGACCGTCACGCGGCGTCGAGGTGAACTCCGGGTGGAACTGGCAGGCGACGAACCATGGGTGGTCCTTGGACTCGACCACTTCCACCAGCGCGCCGTCTTCGGAACGACCCGAGACCACCAGGCCGGCGTCGACCAGTTGCGGCAGCAGGTTGTTGTTCACTTCGTAGCGGTGACGGTGACGCTCGGTGATGATGTCCTTGCCGTAGCAGTCGTGCACTTTCGAGCCCGATGCCAGCTGGCAGTCCTGTGCGCCCAGGCGCATGGTGCCGCCCAGGTCGGAGGCTTCGGTACGGGTCTCGACCGCGCCGGTGGCGTCTGCCCATTCGGTGATCAGGCCGACGACCGGGTGGCCGCTGTTGCGGTCGAACTCGGTGGAGTTGGCGTCTTTCCAGCCCATCACGTTACGGGCGAATTCGATCACGGCCACCTGCATGCCGAGGCAGATGCCCAGGTACGGGACCTTGTTCTCACGGGCGTACTGCACCGCGGTGATCTTGCCTTCCACACCGCGCAGGCCGAAACCGCCCGGGACCAGGATGGCATCAGCGCCTTCAAGCAGGCTGGTGCCCTGGTTCTCGATGTCTTCGGAGTCGATGTAGCGCAGGTTGACCTTGGTGCGGTTGGTGATGCCGGCGTGGCTCATCGCTTCGATCAGCGACTTGTACGCGTCCAGCAGCTCCATGTACTTGCCGACCATGGCGATGGTCACTTCCTGCTCAGGATTGAGCTTGGCATCGACCACCTTGTCCCACTCGGACAGGTCGGCGCTGTTGCACTGCAGGGCGAAGCGCTCGACGACGAAGTCGTCCAGGCCTTGTGCGTGCAGTACGCCAGGGATCTTGTAGATGGTGTCGACGTCTTCCAGCGAAATCACCGCACGCTCTTCAACGTTGGTGAACAGCGCGATCTTGCGGCGCGACGAGGCGTCGACCGGGTGGTCGGAACGGCAGATCAGCACGTCAGGCTGCAGGCCGATGGAGCGCAGCTCCTTGACCGAGTGCTGGGTCGGCTTGGTCTTGGTCTCACCGGCGGTGGCGATGTACGGCACCAGCGTCAGGTGCATCAGCATGGCACGCTTGGAGCCCACTTCGACGCGCAGCTGGCGGATGGCCTCGAGGAACGGCTGCGACTCGATGTCACCCACGGTGCCGCCGATCTCGACCAGCGCGACGTCGGCATCGCCGGCGCCCTTGATGATGCGGCGCTTGATTTCGTCGGTGATGTGCGGGATGACCTGGATGGTCGCGCCCAGGTAGTCACCACGGCGCTCCTTGCGCAGCACGTGCTCGTAGATACGGCCGGTGGTGAAGTTGTTGTTCTGGGTCATCGTGGTGCGGATGAACCGCTCGTAGTGGCCCAGGTCGAGGTCGGTCTCGGCGCCGTCGTGGGTGACGAATACTTCACCGTGCTGGAACGGGCTCATGGTGCCCGGGTCGACGTTGATGTACGGGTCCAGCTTGAGCATGGTGACTTTGAGCCCCCGCGCTTCCAGGATGGCCGCCAGGGAAGCCGAGGCAATGCCTTTCCCCAATGAAGAAACAACACCGCCCGTGACGAATATGTAGCGCGTCATGAAAAACCCTAGAAGTCTGCGTTAAGGCGGCATGGGCCGCCGGAGAAAGCGAAGGAAGGCCGAAGCCCCCGATCACCTGCGTCAATCACAGTGCATCTCGAACAACTGCCGCGTCTGTACAGACCAGGGGTATCCCCGGCATGGAGCTCGCTCGTCATTTTAAGAATCAGCCCAGCAAAAAACTGCTTGGTAATCGGCAACCCCTGTGTTTTCGAGGAACCCACAGAAGTTGTATCAAGAAGGGAGGGTAGTCTACCGGAATGTACCCTTCAGCTCAAACCTTGCACGCTGGTCGGCGGCTGCCAGTGCAACTGGCAATTTGCCGCCCCCAGCTCGGGCAGGTTGGCCACCGCCAGCAAGCGCTCGCCCTGATACAGCAGCGGCAGACGCGGACGCACGAAATGCGGGACCTGCAGCTCGTTGAGCAGGCGCTTGAGGTCGCGTCGGCCACGGCCGGGAAGCTCCAGCACTTCGCCGCCCTGGCGATAGGCAATGCGCAGGCCCGCAGCGGTTGATTGCGCGGCCAAGCGCACATGGCCGTTGCCCGGCAATGCCAGCGGCTGGGTCGGATCCTGCCAGGCCGGCTGCGCCGATGGCGTGCGCTGCCACTCGCCACTCAACCACCAGATGCGTCCATGGCTGCGCTGCAGCTCGCCATCAGTCAGGCGCCACACCGGCCGGGCGTCGGCTGCGGCGTCGCGCAGATCGTTCCAGCCCGCCCAGTGGCGGCTGTCGGGCAACCGGGTGCGCCGGCCAAGCCAGTATTGCAGGGCATTGCGCTGGCGCGCCGGCGACAACGCCGCGAGGGTGGCGAGGTCGAGGGAGTCCAGCCCGAGCCAGGGCAGCGGCGCATTGCCGCAGGCCGTCGCCAGGTCGGCTGCGGCCAGCTCGTCCAGCAAGCCCAATGCCTCGCCCAAGTGCTCGGCGCTGCGCGCCAGATTGGCTTCGGCCTGGGGCCAGCGCTGCCTGAGCAGCGGCAACACCTCACCACGCAGGTAGTTGCGGGCGTAGGTGGTGTCGGTATTGCTGGGATCATCGACCCACACCAGCCCCTTGCTCCGGGCATAGGCCTGCAATTGCTCGCGCGACAGTTTGAGCATTGGGCGAACGAGCCCACCCTGCCCCAGCGGCCGCGCCTCGGGCATGGCCGACAGGCCACGCAATCCGGCGCCGCGCAGCAGGCGGAACAGCAGGGTCTCGGCCTGATCATCACGGTGCTGGCCGGTGAACAGCACGGCGCCCGGGGCGAGCAGCTTTTCGAAGGCGGTGTAGCGCGCATCGCGGGCAGCCTGCTCGAGGCTGGCACCCGGGGCTACCTGCACGCAAATGACTTCCAACTCGATGCCCAGGGCATCACAGACGGTTTTGCAATGGGCGGGCCATGCATCGGCGGCAGCCTGCAGACCATGATGCACATGGACGGCACGCAGCGGCGGCGCGGGGTGGTGGCGGGCGTAGTCGGCCAGCAGGTGCAGGAGGACGGTGGAATCGAGGCCGCCGGAGAAGGCGATGTACCACGCGGGGGCGTTGAGCCAGGGAGAGAGTTGCGCAGCGAGGTCGAGCATAGTAGTCCCTCTTCAAATCGCATCGCGGGGCTAGCCCGCTCCCACGCTACAGAACGTGGGAGCGGGCTAGCCCCGCGATCGAGGGCGTCAGACTACGATCAGAGGCCGTAGCTCATCAGGCGATCGTAACGGCGCTTGAGCAGCGCATCGTTGTCGAGCTTGCCGAGCATGTCCAGCTGTTCGATCAGGTCGGCACGGATGCTTGCAGAGACCTTGGCCGGATCACGGTGGGCGCCGCCCAGCGGCTCCTGGATGACCTTGTCGACGATGTTCAGGCTCTTCAGGCGATCGGCGGTCACGCCCATGGCCTCGGCAGCGTCGGCGGCACGGTCGGCGGTCTTCCACAGGATCGAGGCACAGCCTTCCGGCGAGATCACCGAGTAGGTCGAGTACTGCAGCATGTTCAGCTGGTCGCACACGCCAATGGCCAGTGCACCGCCGGAACCACCTTCACCGATCACGGTGGCGATGATCGGGGTCTTCAGGCGCGCCATGACACGCAGGTTCCAGGCGATGGCTTCGCTCTGGTTGCGCTCTTCGGCGTCGATGCCCGGGTAGGCGCCCGGGGTATCGATGAAGGTCAGGATCGGCATCTTGAAGCGCTCGGCCATTTCCATCAGGCGGCACGCCTTGCGGTAGCCCTCAGGGCGCGGCATTCCGAAGTTGCGGCGAACCTTCTCGCGCACTTCGCGGCCTTTCTGATGACCGATGACCATCACCGGCTTGTCGTTGAGGCGCGCAGTACCACCGACGATGGCGGCGTCGTCGGCGAAGTGACGGTCGCCGTGCAGCTCTTCGAACTCGGTGAAGATGTGGTCGATGTAGTCGAGGGTATACGGGCGGCGCGGGTGACGGGCCAGGCGCGCGATCTGCCAGCTGGTCAGGTTGCCGAAGATGCTCTCGGTCAGAGTGCTGCTCTTGTCCTGCAGACGGGCAATTTCATCGCTGATGTTCAGCGAGTTGTCGTTGCCCACCAGGCGCAGCTCTTCGATCTTGGCTTGCAGGTCGGCAATCGGCTGTTCGAAATCGAGGAAATTCGGGTTCATAGGCTTCCGTCTTGGGTCTACGGCCAGGCGGCCGGCCGGTTGATCCGTGTGGCGCCCTACCTTAAGGGATCAGGCGCATAAAGGTCGAGATTAAAATTCGTCGTTTCAACGGTATTGCAGGAAGACGTTCTCACGCCCGAACTGGTCACGCAGTGCCTGAATCAAGCCATCGGCCGGGTCGATACACCACTGGTCGCCGAACTGCAGCATGGCTTTGGCGTCGCTGCCGGTGTACTCCAGGGTGATCGGGCAGCCCCCGCGATGACGGGTGATCAGCTCGCCCAGCCACTTCAGCCGATCGCCCTTGAGCGCCTCATGGGCGACTTTCAGGCGCAGGCTCTCGGCCAGCTTGGTGCGTGCATCCTCCATGGTCATCACGGTCTTGACCCGCAGGCGCAGGCCGCCGGAGAAGTCATCGTTGCTGACCTCCCCTTCCACCACCACCATGGCGTCGGTCTGCAGCAGCGCCTGCGCGGCCATGAAGGCGTCGGCGAACAGCGAGGCTTCGATGCGCCCGGAGCGGTCGTCCAGGGTCACGAAGCCCATCTTGTCGCCTTTCTTGTTCTTCATCACCCGCAGGGCAATGATCATCCCGGCAATGGTCTGGGTGTCACGCGCCGGCTTGAGGTCGACGATGCGCTGGCGGGCGAAGCGGCGGATCTCGGTCTCGTATTCGTCGATCGGGTGGCCGGTAAGATACAGCCCGAGGGTGTCCTTTTCGCCCTTGAGGCGCTCCTTGAGCGTCAGCTCGCGCACCTTGCGGTGGTTGGCGTAGACGTCGACATCCGCCGCGTCGAACATGCTGCCGAACAGGTCGACGTGGCCACTGTCGGCGGTATGCGCCGCCTGCTCGGCAGCCTTGACGGCCTCGCCCAGCGCCGACAGCAAGGTGGCGCGGTTGATGTCGATGTTGGCCTGGTAGGCCTTGATCTCGTCATGGAAGTGCGGGCCCAGGCGGTCCAGCGCACCGCTGCGGATCAGCGCGTCGAGGGTACGCTTGTTGACCCGCTTGAGGTCGATGCGTTCGCAGAAGTCGAACAGGTCCTTGAACGGGCCACCTTGCGCCCGCGCCTCGACAATCGCCTCCACCGGCCCCTCGCCCACGCCCTTGATCGCACCCAGGCCATAGACGATGCGGCCATCGTCGTTGACGGCGAACTTGAAGTCGGAGAAGTTCACGTCCGGCGCATCGAGACGCAGCTTCATGCTGCGCACTTCCTCGACCAGCACCACCACCTTGTCGGTGTTGTGCATGTCCGCCGACAGTACCGCGGCCATGAACGGCGCCGGGTAGTGAGTCTTCAGCCAGGCGGTCTGGTAGGAAACCAGGCCATAGGCCGCGGAGTGGGACTTGTTGAAGCCGTAACCGGCGAATTTCTCTACCAGGTCGAAGATGTTACCGGCCAGGTCCGCATCGATGTTGTTGCCAACGCAACCCTCGATGAAACCGCCACGCTGCTTGGCCATCTCCTCGGGCTTTTTCTTACCCATCGCCCGGCGAAGCATGTCGGCGCCGCCGAGGGTGTAGCCGGCCATCACCTGGGCGATCTGCATCACCTGTTCCTGGTACAGGATGATGCCGTAGGTGGGCGCCAGTACCGGCTTGAGGCCTTCGTACTGGTAGTCGGCGTGCGGGTAGGCCAGCTCGGCGCGGCCGTGCTTGCGGTTGATGAAGTCGTCCACCATGCCCGACTGCAGCGGGCCGGGACGGAACAACGCCACCAGTGCGATCAGGTCTTCCAGGCAGTCGGGCTTGAGCTTCTTGATCAGCTCTTTCATGCCGCGGGATTCGAGCTGGAACACCGCCGTGGTCTCGGCCTTTTGCAGCAGCTCGTAGGTCTTGCGGTCATCCAGCGGGATGAAGTCGATGTTCACGTCGGGCAGATTGTTCTTCTTCTGCTCGCGATTGATGATCTCCATCGCCCATTTGATGATGGTCAGCGTACGCAGGCCGAGGAAGTCGAACTTCACCAGGCCAGCAGCCTCGACGTCGTCCTTGTCGAACTGGGTCACCAGGCCGCCGCCCTCTTCGTCACAGGCGATCGGCGAGAAGTCGGTGAGCTTGGTCGGGGCGATTACCACACCACCGGCGTGCTTGCCGGTACCACGGGTGACACCCTCGAGCTTGAGGGCCATGTCCCAGATCTCGCGGCCGTCCTCGTCACTCTTGAGGAAGTCGCGCAGGATTTCTTCCTGCTCGTAGGCCTTCTCCAGGGTCATGCCCACTTCGAACGGGATCATCTTCGACAGCCGGTCGGCCAGGCCGTAGGACTTGCCCTGTACCCGCGCCACGTCGCGCACCACCGCCTTGGCGGCCATGGTGCCGAAGGTGATGATCTGGCTGACCGCATTGCGGCCATAGGCCTCGGCCACGTAGTCGATCACCCGGTCGCGGCCATCCATGCAGAAGTCGACGTCGAAGTCGGGCATGGAAATACGTTCAGGGTTGAGGAAACGTTCGAACAGCAGGTCGTAGGCCAGCGGGTCGAGGTCGGTAATCTTCAGTACATAGGCTACCAGCGAGCCGGCACCCGAGCCCCGGCCCGGGCCAACCGGCACGTCGTTGTTCTTGGCCCACTTGATGAAGTCCATAACGATCAGGAAGTAACCGGGGAAGCCCATCTGGATGATGATGTCCAGTTCGAACTTCAGGCGGTCCAGGTAGACCTGGCGCTTCTCTTCGTAGTTTGGCGTGGTCTCTTTCGGCCAGAGCACCGCCAGGCGCTCTTCCAGGCCTTCGTGGGAGACATGGCGCAGGTAGTCGTCGATGCCCATGCCATTGGGCGTGGGGAAATCGGGCAGGAAGTACTTGCCCAACTGCACGGTGATGTTGCAGCGCTTGGCGATTTCCACGGTGTTGGCGATGGCGTCGGGCAGGTCGCTGAACAGCTCGGCCATCTCTTCGGCGGACTTGAGGTACTGCTGGTCGCTGTAGCCACGTGGCCGACGCGGATCGTCGAGGGTCCAGCCTTCGCCGATGCAGACCCGGGTTTCATGGGCGTCGAAGTCCGACTGCTTGATGAAACGCACGTCGTTGGTCGCCACCAGCGGCGCGCCGAGCTTGTCGGCCAGGGCCACGGCGGCGTGCACGTATTCTTCGTCACCGGCGCGGTTGGTGCGCTGCACCTCGACGTAGAAGCGCTCCGGGAACATGCCCATCCAGTCGCCGAGCAGGGCCTCGGCCTCACTCTCGCGACCCGCCATCAACGCCGCGCCGATATCGCCTTCCTTGCCTGCGGACAGGGCGATCAGGCCCTCGCTGGCCGGGGCGATCCAGTCGCGCTGGATGATCACCAGGCCGTTGCGCTGGCCGTCGGTCCAGCCACGGGAGATCAGCTCGGTGAGGTTGCGATAGCCCTGGGGGTTCATGGCCAGGAAACAGATCCGCGACAGCGGTGCCTCGGGATCGCTGCCCGCCAGCCACAGGTCCGCGCCACAGATCGGCTTGATACCGGCGCCCATGGCGGTCTTGTAGAACTTCACCAGCGAGCACATGTTGCTCTGGTCGGTGATCGCCACCGCCGGCATGTTCATCCCGGCCAGGGCCTTGGCCAGCGGCTTGATCCGCACCAGGCCGTCGACCAGGGAGAATTCGGAATGCACGCGAAGGTGAATGAAGGAGACCGACATGGAAAGTCCTGTAGCAGTGCTGAACGACAAGGGCGGGATTGTAGCGTAAACGGGCAAAAAGTTTGGGGCCGCTGCGTGCCCCTTCGCGGGTAAACCCGCTCCCACAGGCTCTATGGCGCCCTGTGGGAGCGGGTTTACCCGCGAAGGGCCGCGCAGCGGCCCCAATGAATCAGATCAAGGAAGTGGGCAGCCCCTCACGGGCTTCCCAGGCAGCCCGCACCGGTGCGAACGAGCGCCGGTGAATCGGCGTCGGCCCAAGCCGTGCCAGCGCCTCCAGGTGCACCGGCGTCGGGTAGCCCTTGTGCCCGCCGATCCCGTAGCCCGGGTAGATCAGCTCGAACGCGCTCATCTCGCGGTCACGGGTCACCTTGGCCAGGATCGACGCTGCGGCAATGGCCGGCACCTGGGAATCCCCCTTGACCACCGGCGCCGCTGGCACCGACAGTTTCGGGCAACGGTTGCCATCGATCAGTGCCAATTTGGGGGTGACGTGCAGCCCTTCGACCGCGCGCTGCATGGCCAGCATGGTGGCTTGCAGGATGTTCAGGCGGTCGATTTCCTCGACCTCGGCGCGGGCGATGCAAAAGCTCAGGGCTTTCTCGCAGATCTCGTCGAACAACGCCTCGCGCTTGGCTTCGGTGAGCTTCTTCGAGTCGTTCAGGCCAAGGATCGGGCGCAGGGGGTCGAGGATCACCGCCGCAGTAACGACCGCGCCGCACAGCGGGCCGCGACCAACTTCGTCGACGCCGGCGACCAGATCCTCGACCAGGTTGAAATCCAGTCCCATCTGCATGTCAGCGATCCTTCAACAGGGCAAGCACCGCGTCAGCCGCCTGATTGGAGGCGTCTCGGCGCAAGGTACGGTGGATCTGGTCGAAACTCTCGGTCTGCTGCGAGCCGTCCTCGACCAGCGGCGCCAAGGTCTGGGCCAGGGCTTCACTGGTGGCGGCGTCCTGCAGCAGCTCCGGCACCAGCAGGCGTTGGGCCAGCAGATTGGGCAGCGACACGTAGGGGCTCTTGACCATGCGCTTGAGGATCCAGTACGTCAGCGGTGCCAGGCGATAGGCCACCACCATCGGCCGCTTGTACAACATCGCCTCCAACGTGGCGGTACCGGATGCGATCAGCACCGCATCGCACGCCGCCAGGGCTGTGTGCGACTGGCCGTCCAGCAGGGTCAACGGCAGCTCGCGCCCTGCGAGCATCTGCTCAAGCTGGGCACGCCGCGCGGCATTCGCGCAGGGCAGCACGAAGCGCACGCCTGGCACCAGCTCGACCAGACGCTGGGCAGCATCCAGGAACAGTGCGCCCAGGCGCCCTACTTCGCCGCCACGGCTGCCTGGCATCAGCGCCACCACCGGTCCGGCGGCAAGCCCAAGCTCGCTGCGGGCGCTGGCGCGATCGGCCTCCAAAGGTATGGTGTCAGCCAACGGGTGGCCGACGAACCGCACCGGCACGCCCTGCTCTTCATAGAAGCGCGCCTCGAACGGCAGCAGGGTCAGCATCAGGTCGCAGCCTTCGCGAATCTTCAACACGCGCTTCTGCCGCCACGCCCATACCGATGGGCTGACATAGTGCACGGTCTTGATCCCGGCCTGACGCAGCTTGAGTTCGATGTTGAGGGTGAAGTCCGGCGCGTCGATACCGATGAAAACGTCGGGCTTTTCGTCGATCAGCGCCTGGATCAGTAGCTTGCGCCGCTTGAGCAACTCACGCAGGCGCCCCAGCACTTCGACCAGGCCCATCACCGCCAGGCGCTCCATGGGGAAGTAGGAGGTCATGCCTTCGGCTTCCATCAAGGGCCCGCCGACGCCGATGAAGCGCACATCGGGGTGGCGGGCCTTGATGGCGCGCATCAGACCGGAGCCAAGGATATCGCCGCTGGCCTCACCCGCGACCAACGCAACACAGAGTTGGGCCATATCAGCGGGTGATGCCGCGGGCGGAATCGACGATCGATTTGCGGAACACTTCGACTTCAGGGAACTGGCTGGCCAAATCCTCGAGTTCCTTCAGCGCTTCCTCGACCGTCAGACCCTGGCGATAGACCACCTTGTAGGCGCGGCGCAGAGCGTGCAGCACTTCGTCGCTGAAACCGCGACGGCGCAAACCTTCGAAGTTCATGCTGCGTGCTTCGGCTGGGCTGCCGAATACCGTGACGAAAGCCGGGACGTCCTTGCCGATCGCCGTGCCCATGCCGGAGAAGGCGTGGGCACCAATGTGGCAATACTGGTGGACCAGCGTGTAGCCGGAGAGGATCGCCCAATCACCCACGTGCACATGGCCAGCCAACGCAGTGTTGTTGACCAGGATGCAGTGGTTGCCGATCACGCTGTCGTGGCCGATGTGCGCGTAGGCCATGATCAGGTTGTGGTCGCCCAGGGTGGTTTCCGAACGGTCCTGCACGGTACCGCGATGGATGGTGACACCCTCGCGAATCACATTGTGATCACCGATCACCAGGCGAGTGAGTTCACCCTTGTACTTCAGGTCCGGGGTGTCTTCACCGATGGAGCTGAACTGGTAGATACGGTTGTGTTTGCCAATGCGGGTCGGGCCCTTGAGCACCACATGGGGACCGATGACGGTACCCTCGCCGATTTCCACGTCAGGGCCTACGATCGACCAAGGGCCGACCTCGACGCCGTCGGCCAGCTTGGCCGAAGGATCGATGATCGCCCGAGGGTCAATCGAATTCATAGGGACTGTTCCGCGCAAGTGATTTCTGCCGAGCAGACGGCCTTGCCGTCAACCAGTGCACGGCATTCGAACTTCCAGATCATGCGCTTGCGGCTGATGAACTTGGCTTCCAGCACCAACTGGTCGCCCGGCAGCACAGGCTGGCGGAAGCGCAGCTTGTCGGAGCCGACGAAGTAGTACAGGGTGCCATCAGCCGGTTTGGCATCGAGCATCTTGAAACCGAGAATCCCGGCAGCCTGGGCCATTGCCTCGATGATCAGCACGCCCGGCATGATCGGGTGCGCCGGGAAATGGCCGTTGAAGAACGGCTCGTTGATGCTGACATTCTTGTAGGCACGAATGCTCTGGGCCTCGAAGTCCAGATCCGTCACCCGGTCCACCAGCAGGAACGGGTAACGGTGAGGCAGGTATTCGCGAATCTCGTTGATGTCCATCATTTCGGGGGGAAGCCTGTAATAAGAATAGGGAGCGCAGGTGCTGACCACACGCTCCTTTTGCAGATCCAAAGAGGAGCCAGCTAGCGATTTTGAACGCTTGCTCAGAAAGCGGTATTAGCCTTCTGATGTCGGCTGGCCACCTGAGGTCACTGTATCGACACGTTTTTCCAGCTGCTGCAGGCGCTTGGCCGTCTCGTCCAACTGGCGAATCCGCGCGGCACTCTTGCGCCATTCGGCCAGTGGTTGCATGGCCGTGCCAGAAGAATAGCCGCCCGGCTCGGTGATCGAACGGGTAACCATGGTCATGCCGGAAACGAATACGTTGTCGCACACATCGATATGCCCAACCATGCCGACGCCGCCCGCGATCATGCAATGCTTGCCGATCTTGGTGCTGCCGGAAATACCGACGCAGGCCGCCATCGCCGTGTGGTCACCGACCTGCACGTTGTGGGCGATCTGGATCTGGTTGTCGAGCTTGACGCCATTGCCGATCAGGGTGTCCGACAGCGCGCCGCGGTCGACGGCGGTGTTCACGCCAATCTCCACGTCATCGCCCAGGGTCACGCCACCGATCTGGGCAATCTTCTGCCACACACCCTTCTCGTTGGCGAAACCGAAGCCCTCGCCACCGATCACGGCGCCCGACTGGATGACCACACGCTTGCCGATGGTCACGTCGTGATACAGCGTGACACGCGGCGCAAGCCAGCCACCCTCACCGATGACGCAACGGGCGCCAATGAAGCAGTGCGCGCCGACCGTGACGTTCGCGCCAATACGCGCACCGGCTTCGATCACCGCGAACGGGCCGATGCTGGCGCTGGCATCCACCTGTGCGTCCTCGGCTACCACGGCGCTGGGATGAATTCCCGCCACAGCCTTGGGCTTGGGGTCGAACAGGTGCGAAATGCGCGCATAGGCAAGATATGGGTCGGGCACGATCAGTGCGTTACCGGCGTATGCTTCGGCGTCCTCGGCCTTGAGCAGCACCGCACCTGCCTGGGCATTGTCCAGGTACTTGCGGTACTGCTTGTTGGCGAGGAAGCTCAGCTGCCCGGGCCCGGCCTCCTGCAAGGTGGCCAGCCCACTGATCTGCAGCGCCTCGGGGCCCTTGAGCTCAGCCCCGAGGGCCTCGGCCAGCTGGCCGAGCGTCATGGTCACGGTCATATCAACGGGCTTGGTTCATGCGCTCGATGACCTGGCGGGTGATGTCGTACTGCGGTTTGACATCGATGACCGCGCCACGCTCGAGCACCAGATCAAAGCCACCCTTCTTGATCACTTCTTCAACAGCGCCGTCCAGCTTGGGCTTGAGCTGTTTGAGCATGTCGCGGTCGGCTACGGCCTTGGCTTCGTTCAGCTCCTTGGACTGGAACTGGAAGTCACGGGCCTTCTGCTTGAATTCGAGCTCCAGGCGCTCACGCTCAGGCTGGGCCATTTTATCGCCGCCCTTGATCAGGCGGTCCTGGATGCCTTTGGCGCTGCTTTCCAGGCCCTTGAGCTTGGTCAGTTGCGGGCCGAATTTCTTCTCGGCGTCAACGGCGTACTTCTTGGCCGCGTCGGATTCGAGCAGGGCCATCTGATAGTTCAGCACGGCAACCTTCATTTCGGCGAAAGCCGGGGTGGCGACCAGCGCCGCAGCCACGAGGGCCAGTTGGGTCAACTTACGCACGATGCACTCCTGGATAAACCGTTGTCGTTATGCAAGGGCCGACCTTAGAAGGTCTGGCCCAGAGAGAATTGGAACACCTGGGTGTCGGCGTCGTCCGGCTTCTTGATCGGCATCGCCAGGCTGAAGCTCAACGGGCCCAGCGCGGTGATCCAGGTCACACCCAGACCAACGGAGCTGGCCATGTCGGAGAAACCGACCTTGGCGCAATCCGGCTTGGAGCCGCAATTGGTGTCGAACACGTTACCCACATCCCAGAACACCGAAGTACGCAGGGAGCGCTGGTCCTTGACGAACGGCAGCGGGAACAGAAGTTCTACACCGCCCTGCACCAGCACGTTGCCACCGAACGGCAGTGGATCCTGGTCCGGGTCGGCGATGGTGCCTGGGTTCTTGCCGGTACTTGGGGTACTGCGCGGACCGAGGCTGCTGTCCTTGAAGCCACGTACCGAGTTGAAACCACCCGCGTAGTAGTTTTCATAGAACGGCAGGCCGGAGGTACCGCCGAAGCCATCACCATAGCCCAGTTCAGTGTGCAGGCGCAGGGTGTAGTCGTTGTTGATCGGCTTGAACAGCTGGCCGCGGTAGTCGAGCTTGTAGAACGACAGGTCGCTGCCCGGCACGGTGGTTTCCAGGGTCAGGCTCTGCGAGTGACCACGGGTAGCCAGCACGCCTTTGTTCAGGGTCGATTCGGACCAGCCGACCGAGGCCTTGAAGTTCAGGAAGCTGTCGCCCTCCTCTTTGAGGAAGTCGAAGATCTCGTCCACGGTGTAACGGCCGGTCTTGAGCTTGTCCTGCTGCACGGTCAGGCCGTAGGTCAGGCGCGACGTCTCGCTGATCGGGTAACCGAGGCTGACGCCGGCGCCGAGGCTGTCGACCGCATAGCTGGCCACGTCGACGTCGAGGTCGTCGTAGTTGGTGCTGCGGTAGAAGGCGTTGTAGCCCAGGCTCACACCGTCGGCAGTGAAGTAGGGGTCGACGAAGCCGAAGTTGTAGCGGGTCTGGTATTCCGAACGGGTCAGGCCGATGGACACCTTGTTACCGGTACCCAGGAAGTTGGTCTGGCTGATCGAGCCACCCAGGATCAAACCGGCACTCTGGGCGAAACCGACGCTGGCGGTGATCGAGCCGGAGGCCTGCTCTTCGACGCTGTAGTTGACGTCGACCTGGTCGTCGGTGCCTGGCACCGCCGGAGTCTCGACGTTGACTTCCTTGAAGAAGCCCAGGCGCTCGAGGCGGGTCTTGGACTGGTCGATCAGGTAGGTCGAAGCCCAGCCACCTTCCATCTGGCGCATTTCGCGACGCAGCACTTCGTCTTCGGTCTTGGTGTTGCCGCGGTAGTTGATGCGGTTGACGTAGGCACGCTTGCCCGGATCGACGACGAACATGATGTCGACGGTGTGATCCTGGTCGTTGGGCTGTGGCACGCCGTTGACGTTGGCGAAGGTGTAGCCCTCGTTACCCAGGCGACGGGTGATGAGGTCGGAACTGGTGGTCATCACCTTGCGCGAGAACACCTGGCCAGGCTGTACCAGCAGCAGCGACTTGACCTGGTCTTCCGGGACCTTGAGGTCGCCGGAGAGCTTCACGTCACGGACGGTGTACTTCTCGCCTTCATTGATGTTGACGGTGATGTAGACGTGCTTCTTGTCCGGAGTGATGGACACCTGGGTGGAGGCGATGTCCATGTTGATGTAGCCGCGGTCCAGGTAGTAGGAGCGCAGGCGCTCGAGGTCACCGGACAGCTTTTCGCGGGCGTACTTGTCGTCGTTCTTGAAGAACGACAGCCAGTTGGTGGTTTTCAGCTCGAACAGCTGGCCCAGGGTTTCGTCGTCGAACACCGTGTTGCCGACCACGTTGATGTGCTGGATCGCAGCGACGGTGCCTTCGTTGATCTTGATCTTCAGGCCGACCCGGTTGCGCGGCTGTGGCACGACTTCGGCGTCGACTTCGGCCGAGTAGCGGCCCTGGGCCACATACTGGCGCTGCAGTTCGTTACGCACGCCTTCGAGCGTCGCACGCTGGAAGATCTCGCCTTCGGCCAGGCCCGACTGTTTCAGGCCCTTCATCAGGTCTTCGGTGCTGATGGCCTTGTTGCCTTCGATCTCGATGCTGGCGACCGACGGGCGCTCGACCACATTGATGATCAGGACATTGCCGTCGCGATTCAGCTGGATGTCCTGGAAGAAACCGGTCTTGAACAGCGAGCGGGTGGAGTCGACCAGACGGCGGTCATCGACCTGATCGCCGACGTTCAGCGGCAGGGCGCCGAACACGCTGCCGGCGGAAACCCGCTGCAGGCCGTTGACACGAATATCGGAGATGGTGAAGGACTCGGCGTGAACTTCAGCGATCATCAGTGCGGAGAGGACCGCAGTTAGCAGCAGACGTTTCATGAAGTCCTTTTATTCCAACTGGCAATAAACTACCCGCCGCGATGAGGCAGCAGGTTTCGCGATTGAGCGAAGCTTTTATAGTCGACCCAGATCGTTGATCAGGGCGAGCAACATCACCCCTATGACCAAACTGATACCGATCTGGACCCCCCAACCCTGCACCCGATCCGAGAGCGGACGACCGCGCGCCCACTCGATCAGGTAGAACAGCAAATGCCCCCCATCCAGTACTGGAATTGGCAGCAAATTCAGAACCCCCAGGCTTATGCTCAGGTAGGCCAGGAAATTCAGGAAATCCCCAACGCCCGACTGGGCTGAAGCGCCCGCCACTTTAGCAATGGTTATCGGTCCGCTCAAGTTTTTTACCGAGAGCTCCCCGAACAGCATTTTCTTCAACGATTCAAGGGTCAGGACGCTCATGCTCCAGGTCCGCGAAAGGCCCTCGCCCACGGCCTCGAGCGGGCCGTAGCTGACTTCGCGGAGCATCTCTGGCGGCCATTGCGCACCTTTCACACCGGCACCCAGATAACCACCGGTGGCCTGGCCTTCGCCCTTGCGCGCCAGCGTTACCGGCAGCTCCAGCTGCGCGCCGTCACGTTCGATGCGCACATCGACCTTTTGTTCAGGGCGGGCGCGAACGGCATCGACCACCTGCTGCCAGTCAGCCAACGCCACGCCATCGAGGGCCAACAGCTTGTCGCCGGTCTTGAGCCCTGCCGCTGCGGCAGGGCCCTTCGGATCGATCTCGGCCAGTACCGGCGTCACTGCCGGGCGCCACGGGCGCAGGCCCAGAGACTGGATCGGGTCGGGCTCATCGACGCCCTTGAGCCAATGGCTCAGCTGGATATCACGCTGCTGCGGGGCCGTTGCACCTGCATCGAGCACCCCCACGCGCAGGGTGCCGCTCTCGCCGAGGCGACGCACCAGTTGCAGGTTGACCGCCGACCAGCCATTGGTCGGCTCACCATCAATCGAGACAATTTCCTGACCCGCGCTCAAGCCGGCCACAGCCGCCAGGCTGCCCGACTCGACAGTGCCGATAACCGGGCGCACTTGCTGGGTGCCGAGCATGGCAATGACCCAGAAGAACAGGATGGCGAGCAGGAAGTTGGCGATAGGGCCGGCGGCAACGATGGCGATGCGCTGGCGCACCGACTTGCGGTTGAACGATTGCTCGATCAGCGCTGGCGGAACCTCGCCTTCGCGCTCGTCGAGCATTTTGACGTAGCCACCCAGAGGGATGGCTGCCACCACGAACTCGGTACCCTGCTTGTCATGCCACCGCAATAATGGCGTGCCGAAGCCTACCGAGAAGCGCAGAACCTTGACGCCACAGCGCCGCGCCACCCAGAAGTGACCGAACTCGTGAAAGGTGACCAGCACACCCAATGCCACCAGGGTGCCAACAATCATGTACAGCGCAGTCATGTGCTATCTCCGCAAGACGTTCGGTGCTGCCGCTCAGCGGCCGTGGCGCCTGAGCCACTCACGGGACAGCTCCCGCGCACGCTGGTCGGCGGCGAACACCGCATCGAGCGTGGCAACCGGCACCACAGGCTCTTGTTCGAGCACCTGTTCGATCATACCCGCGATCTCCGGGAAGCGGATACGCCGCGCCAGGAACGCGTCCACCGCCACTTCGTTGGCGGCGTTGAGCACCGCTGGCGCACTATTGCCCGCCTCGGCAGCCTGACGCGCCAGGCGCAGGCAAGGGAAGCGCTGTTCGTCGGGGGCCTGGAAATCCAGACGGGCGATGGCGAACAGGTCAAGTGGTGCAACCCCCGAATCGATACGCTCCGGCCAGGCCAAGGCGTTGGCAATCGGGGTGCGCATGTCCGGGTTGCCCAGCTGGGCGAGCACCGAGCCATCGATATAGTCGACCAGCGAGTGGATCACGCTTTGCGGGTGCACCACCACCTCCACGGTCGCAGGCGTCGTATCGAACAGCCAGCAGGCCTCGATCAGCTCCAGGCCCTTGTTCATCATGCTGGCCGAATCGACCGAAATCTTGCGCCCCATGGACCAGTTGGGATGGGCACAGGCTTGTTCAGGCGTGACATCCACCAGCGCCGCCGCAGGCATTTCGCGGAACGGGCCGCCCGAGGCGGTGAGCAGGATGCGTCGCACCCCCACCGCGCTCAGGCCGCGGGCGTAGTCGCCGGGCATGCACTGGAAGATCGCATTGTGCTCGCTGTCGATCGGCAACAGCACAGCGCCACTGCGACGCACGGCGTCCATGAACAGCGCGCCGGACATCACCAGCGCTTCCTTATTGGCCAGCAGTACCTTCTTGCCCGCCTCGACGGCCGCCAGGGTTGGACGCAAGCCTGCGGCGCCAACGATGGCCGCCATCACCGCGTCCACTTCCGGCGCGGCCGCAACCTGGCACAACCCCGCCTCGCCCTCGAGCACTTCGGTGGCGCAGCCCGCAGCAGCCAGGCCTTCACGCAGACGGATGGCCGCTTCGGCGCTCGGCACCACGGCGAACGCCGGACGATGGCGTTCGCACAGCGCCAGCAACTCGTCGACACGGGAGTAGCCGGTCAGGGCGAACACCTGGTAGCGCTCGGGGTGTCGAGCAATGACATCCAGGGTACTCAGGCCGATGGAGCCGGTGGCGCCCAGCACCGTTATGCGCTGCACGGCACTCACAGCACACCCCACTCGGCGGCCCACAGCAGCACGGCGAACATCGGAATGGCCGCGGTCAGGCTGTCGATACGGTCGAGCACGCCACCGTGGCCGGGCAGCAGGTTGCTGCTGTCCTTGATCCCTTCACGGCGCTTGAACATGCTCTCGGTCAGGTCACCGACCACCGAGGACATGACCACTACCACTGCACCCAGCAGGCCCAGCAGCAACTGGCCAAGGCTCCAGTCGCGGTACAGGGCGACGCCCAGGCTGATCAGCAGGCTGACGGCCAGCCCACCGTAGACACCTTCCCAGCTCTTGCCCGGGCTGACCTGCGGCGCCAGCTTGCGCTTGCCGAAGGCACGCCCCGAGAAGTAGGCGCCGATGTCAGCGGCCCAGACCAGCACCATGACCGCCAGGATCAGCCAGTTGCCCTGCGGCCAGTGCTTGAGCAGCACCAACCCCTGCCAGGCCGGCAACAGGATCAGCAGGCCGATCAGCAAACGACAGGCGGCGCTGGCCCACAACTCGTTGCTGCGCGGGTAGGTCAGCACCAGCCAGGTGGCCAGCGCCCACCAGATGACCGAGGCACCCAGCACCCAGGGCGCGAGGTCGGGCATCAGGTAGAGCAGCATCAGCGCGCCAGCGACCACCGCGGCATAGGCAATGCGCAGCGGCTGGGCCACCAGCCCGGCCAAGCGCGCCCACTCCCAGGCACCCAGCGTGACCACGAAGCCGATGAACAAGGCGAAATCCCCACCGTTGAGCAGGAAGAAACCGCCCAGCGCGACCGGCAACAGGATCAGCGCAGTAATGATGCGTTGTTTAAGCATTAAGCACGGGCTCCGGCTTCGACCTGCTCGCTGGTCTTACCGAAGCGGCGCTGGCGCGAAGCGAAATCGGCCAGCGCGTTACGCATGGCCTCGTGTTTGAAGTCCGGCCAGAACAGGTCGGAGAAGTACAGCTCGGCGTAGGCCAGCTGCCACAGCAGGAAGTTGCTGATGCGCCGCTCGCCACCGGTACGGATGCACAGGTCGGGCAGCGGCAGGTCGCCGGTGGCCAGGCAGGTCTGCAACAGCTCGGGGGTGATGTCGTCCGGACGCAGATGACCGGCCTGGACTTCCCGCGCCAGGCGTTGGGCCGCCTGGGCGATATCCCACTGACCACCGTAGTTGGCGGCAATCTGCAGAATGAACCTATTGCTGCCGGCAGTGGCCGCCTCGGCCTCGCGCATCGCTGCTTGCAGCTCAGGGTGGAAGCGCGAACGGTCACCAATGATGCGCAGGCTGATGTTGTTGTCATTCAGCCGCTTGGCCTCGCGGCGCAGTGCCGAGAAGAACAACTCCATCAACGCACCGACCTCTTCGGCCGGGCGCTGCCAGTTCTCGCTGGAGAAGGCGAACAGGGTCAGTACTTCGACCCCAGACTCGGCGCAGACTTCGATGACCGCACGCACGGCATCGACACCCGCCTTGTGCCCGGCAACGCCGGGCAACAGGCGCTTCTTCGCCCAGCGATTGTTGCCATCCATGATGATCGCGACGTGACGCGGCACCGAAGACGGTGCCGCCAGCTTGGTCTTTTCCATTAAAAAACCTCGGCCTTAGACGGCCAACAGGTCCTTTTCCTTGGCTTTGTACGCGGCGTCGACTTCGGCGACGAACTTGTCGGTCAGCTTCTGGATTTCGTCAGCGGCGCGACGCTCTTCGTCTTCGCTGATTTCCTTGTCCTTGGTCAGCTTCTTCAGGTCGGCAAGGGCATCGCGACGCACGTTGCGCACGGCAACCTTGGCATCTTCGGCAACGCCGCTGGCCTGCTTGGTGTAACCCTTGCGAGTTTCCTCGGTCAGGGCCGGCATCGGTACACGGATGGTGGTACCGGCGCTGGACGGGTTCAGGCCCAGGTCGGAGGTCAGGATGGCCTTCTCGATGGCTGCACTGAGGTTCTTGTCGTGGGCGACGATCTTCAGGGTGCGGGCATCTTCGACGGTGATCGCGGCCACCTGGTTCAGCGGCATGTCGCTACCCCAGGCCGGAACCTTGACGCTATCCAGGATGCTTGGGTGGGCACGGCCGGTGCGGATGGCAGCCAGGTGGCGACCCAGCGCCTCGATGGACTTGCCCATGCGGTCCTGGGCGTCTTTCTTGATGTCGTTGATCATTTCTGAACTTCCTCGATCAGGGTTCCTTCAGCGCCGCCGTGCACGATGTTCAGCAGGGCGCCAGGCTTATTCATGTTGAAGACGCGCAGCGGCATCTTGTGGTCGCGGCACAGACAAATTGCCGTCAGGTCCATTACACCCAGCTTGCGATCCAGCACTTCATCGTAGGTCAGATGATCGAACTTCTCGGCATGCGGGTCTTTGAATGGATCTGCAGTGTATACACCATCGACCTTGGTTGCTTTCAATACTACGTCGGCATCGATTTCGATGGCGCGCAGGCAAGCGGCGGAGTCGGTGGTAAAGAACGGATTGCCGGTACCGGCCGCGAAGATCACGACTTCTTTCGCGTTCAGGTGACGCATGGCTTTGCGGCGATCATAGTGATCGGTCACACCGACCATGGAGATGGCCGACATGACGATGGCGGTGATGTTCGCACGCTCCAGCGCGTCGCGCATGGCCAGGGCGTTCATCACGGTTGCCAGCATGCCCATGTGGTCGCCGGTGACACGGTCCATGCCGGCTGCACTGAGCGCCGCGCCACGGAACAGGTTGCCACCACCGATCACCAGACCGACCTGAACACCGATACCGACCAGTTGGCCAACTTCCAGCGCCATGCGATCCAGGACCTTGGGGTCGATCCCGAACTCTTCCGAGCCCATCAGGGCCTCGCCGCTCAGTTTGAGTAGAATGCGTTTATAGCGAGCCTGATAACCACTGCCCTGCTGAGCCATTGCGAATCTCTCCTGCGGCGTTTGTAAAATTCTGGCGGGCTGTTTCAGCCTGCGCGTAACTCTAGCGTGACGCACGCTTGTGCGTCAGCGAGCAGCGGTTGGGTAAACCGCTGCCGCTTTGACAAAGAGGCTGCGCGCGTGAGCGGGCAGCCTCTTTGGGGCGACAGACGAGTCTGTCTTACTGCTTGGCAGCAGCCAGCTGAGCAGCAACTTCTTCAGCGAAGTTGTCGACTGGCTTCTCGATGCCTTCGCCTACTTTGAAGTAGGTGAAGGAAACGATTTCAGCACCGGCTTTCTTGGCCAGCTCGCCGACCTTGATTTCCGGGTTCATGACGAAGGCTTGCTCGACCAGCGAAGCTTCGGCCAGGAACTTCGAGATACGGCCCTTGACCATGTTCTCGACGATGTTTTCTGGCTTGCCGGCGATCTTGTCAGCGTTCAGCTGCATGAAGACGCCCTTCTCGCGCTCGATGGCTTCGGCCGAAACTTCCGACGGCAGCAGGAACTCTGGGTTCGAAGCTGCAACGTGCATGGCGATGTTCTTGGCCAGCTCGACGTCGCCGCCTTTCAGGACAACGACAGCACCGATCTTGTTGCCGTGCAGGTAGGCACCGACAACGTCACCCTCAACGCGCACCAGGCGACGGATGTTGACGTTCTCGCCGCACTTGGCAACCAGGGCTTCGCGAGCGGCTTCGCGGGAAGCGATCAGCGGAGCGGCTTCGGTCAGCTTCTGGGAGAAGGCTTCTTCAACGCTTTCAGCGACGAAGTTCTTGAAGTCGTCTTGCAGGGCCAGGAAGTCGGTCTGCGAGTTCACTTCCAGCAGAACGGCGGCTTTACCGTCGGTCTTGACGGCGATAGCGCCTTCAGCGGCAACGTTGCCGGCTTTCTTGGCGGCCTTGATGGCGCCCGAAGCACGCATGTCGTCGATGGCTTTTTCGATGTCGCCGCCGGCCTTTTCCAGGGCCTTCTTGCAATCCATCATGCCTTCGCCGGTACGCTCGCGCAGTTCTTTGACCAGCGCTGCAGTAATTGCTGCCATTTCAAAATCCTCTTGGAAAGTTTTTCAACCATTCCACCCGTTCTTCACGGGCGTTAAATTCTGCAAATCCGCTGCCTTTATGTATCAGCGCGCCCATGATGCGGGGGCGTTGCTGACAGCAGGATTTCAAGGTGGCAAAAAGGGGGCCTAGCCCCCTTTTTGCGTGCCAAGTAGACGCTAAGCGTCAATTACTCAGCAGCAGGTGCAGCCGCTTCTTCAACGTAGACTTCGGTGCCGCCAGCAACGTTGTTGCGGCCGCGGATGACGGCGTCAGCCATCGAAGTCATGTACAGCTCGATGGCGCGGATGGCGTCGTCGTTACCTGGAATGACGTAGTCAACGCCTTCTGGGCTGCTGTTGGTATCGACAACGCCGATAACCGGGATGCCCAGCTTGTTGGCTTCGGTGATCGCGATGCGCTCGTGATCAACGTCGATAACGAACAGTGCGTCAGGCAGACCGCCCATGTCCTTGATACCACCCAGGCTGCGGTCCAGTTTTTCCAGATCGCGCGAACGCATCAGGGCTTCTTTCTTGGTCAGCTTGGCGAAGGTGCCATCTTCGGCCTGGACTTCCAGGTCGCGCAGACGCTTGATCGAAGCACGGATGGTTTTGTAGTTGGTCAGCATGCCGCCCAACCAGCGGTGGTCAACGTATGGCGAACCGCAACGAGCAGCTTGCTCGGCGACGATCTTGCCGGCGGAACGCTTGGTGCCGACGAACATGATCTTGTTCTTGCCCTGGGCCAGGCGCTCGACGAACGACAGAGCGTCGTTGAACATCGGCAGGGTTTTTTCCAGGTTGATGATGTGGATCTTGTTACGCGCGCCGAAAATGTACTTGCCCATTTTCGGGTTCCAGTAACGGGTCTGGTGGCCGAAGTGCACACCGGCCTTCAGCATATCGCGCATGTTGACTTGGGACATGATAGTTCCTTGATAAGTCGGGTTGGGCCTCCACGCATCCCAATGACCAACCCGCGAATCCGTGGATTCGGGGCACCCAGGTCATCGTGTCGACACGTGTGTGGGTTTGAGCTTACGGAGGTCATCCCCCGAAAGCGGCGCATTTTATACCACAGAGTACGAACGAACGGAACCCGCATGATGCTTCGTCCGTCAGCGGCTTTTGCAGCAGCCCCGCTTTGGGGCCAGAATGCCTTCAATAGACCGCCGGAACTACCGGTTTATCCCGACAGATCGCCGCCGCGCTCTGTTAGAATCCGGCCTTTCCCGTTTGTTTGCGCCGTACGCGGTGCCGTAGAGAGCCTGTTCATGACCGTTACCATCAAGACTGCAGAAGACATCGAAAAGATGCGCATTGCCGGCCGCCTGGCCGCCGAAGTGCTGGAAATGATCGAAGCGCACGTCAAGCCCGGTGTCACCACCGAAGAGCTCGACCGCCTGTGCCACGACTACATCGTCAACGTCCAGCAGGCGATCCCGGCGCCGCTCAACTACAAAGGCTTCCCCAAGTCGATCTGCACCTCGATCAACCATGTGGTGTGCCACGGCATCCCCAACGAGAAGCCGCTCAAGGACGGTGACACCATCAACATCGATGTCACCGTGATCAAGGACGGCTACCACGGCGACACCAGCCGCATGTTCCACGTCGGCACCGTCGCGCCCTGGGCCGAGCGCCTGTCGCAGGTCACCCAGGAGTGCCTGTACAAGGCCATCGAGCTGGTCAAGCCGGGCTGCCGCCTGGGCGATATCGGCGAAGTGATCCAGAAACACGCCGAGAAGAACGGTTTCTCGGTGGTTCGTGAGTTCTGCGGCCACGGCATCGGCAAGGTGTTCCACGAAGAGCCGCAGATCCTGCACTACGGCCGCGCCGGCACCGGCATGGAACTCAAGGAAGGCATGACCTTCACCATCGAACCGATGATCAACCAGGGCAAGGCCGACACCAAGGTACTGGGCGACGGCTGGACCGCCATCACCAAGGACCGCAAGCTCTCCGCCCAGTGGGAACACACCCTGGTGGTGACCGCCACCGGCTACGAGGTGTTCACCCTGCGCAAGGACGACACCCTGCCGCGCACCTCGGCCTGATCTTCATACACAGGAACGCGACTCGATGCCCCAGGTGGATCCCGAGCTGTTCGACCGTGGCCAGTTCCAGGCGGAACTGGCCCTCAAGGCAAGCCCCATCGCCGCTTTCAAGAAAGCCATTCGCATGGCCGGCGAGGTGCTCGACAAGCGTTTCCGTGAAGGCCGCGAGATCCGTCGGCTGATCGAGGACCGCGCCTGGTTCGTCGACAACATCCTGCAGCAGGCCTGGCACCAGTTCACCTGGGGCCAGGCGCACGGCATCGCCCTGGTGGCGGTCGGCGGCTACGGGCGTGGCGAGTTGCACCCCTGGTCGGACATCGACCTGCTGATCCTGCTCGACGCCGCCGAGCACGAGCAGTACCGCGACGCCATCGAACGTTTCCTTACCCTGCTGTGGGACATCGGCCTGGAAGTCGGCCAGAGCGTGCGCACCGTGGACGAGTGCGCCGAGCAGGCCCGGGCCGACCTCACGGTCATCACCAACCTGATGGAAAGCCGCACCATTGCCGGCCCCGAGCCGCTGCGCCAGCGCATGCTGGAAGTCACCAGCACCGCGCACATGTGGCCGAGCAAGGAGTTCTTCCTGGCCAAGCGCGCCGAACTCAAGGCCCGCCACCACAAGTACAACGACACCGAGTACAACCTCGAGCCCAATGTCAAAGGTGGGCCCGGCGGCCTGCGCGACATCCAGACCGTACTGTGGGTGGCTCGCCGCCAGTACGGCACCCTGAACCTGCACGCGCTGGCCGGCGAAGGCTTCCTGCTGGAGAGCGAGAACGAGTTGCTGGCCTCTTCGCAGGCCTTCCTCTGGCGCGTGCGCTACGCCCTGCACATGCTCGCCGGCCGCGCCGAAGATCGCCTGCTGTTCGACCACCAGCGCAGCATCGCCACCTTGCTGGGCTACAGCGACGAAAACCCCAAGCGCGCCATCGAGCAGTTCATGCAGCAGTACTACCGGGTGGTGATGAGCATCAGCCAGTTGTGCGACCTGATCATCCAGCACTTCGAGGAAGTGATCCTCGCCGATGACGACAGTGGCAGCACCACACCGCTCAATGCCCGCTTCCGCCTGCACGACGGCTATATAGAAGCGGTAAGCCCCAACGTGTTCCGCCGCACACCGTTCGCCATGCTCGAGATCTTCGTGCTGATGGCCCAGCACCCCGAAATCAAGGGGGTACGCGCCGACACCGTGCGCCTGCTGCGCGAACACCGCCACCTGATCGACGACAAGTTCCGCCACGACATTCGCAACACCAGCCTGTTCATCGAGCTGTTCAAGTGCGAGATCGGCATCCACCGTAACCTGCGACGGATGAATCGCTACGGCATTCTTGGCCGCTACCTGCCGGAGTTCGGCCTGATCGTCGGGCAGATGCAGCACGACCTGTTCCACATCTATACGGTCGATGCCCACACCCTCAACCTGATCAAGCACCTGCGCAAACTGCAGTACACCCCGGTATCGGAAAAATTCCCGCTGGCCAGCAAGCTCATGGGTCGCCTGCCCAAACCCGAGCTGATCTACCTGGCCGGGCTGTACCATGACATCGGCAAGGGCCGCCAGGGCGACCACTCGGAGCTGGGCGCCGTCGACGCGCAGGCGTTCTGCGAGCGCCACCAGCTGCCGGCCTGGGACAGCCGCCTGATCGTCTGGCTGGTGCTGAACCACCTGGTGATGTCGACCACCGCCCAGCGCAAGGACCTCTCCGACCCACAGGTGATCAACGATTTCGCCCTGCATGTCGGCGACGAGACACGCCTGGACTACCTCTACGTGCTGACCGTGGCCGACATCAATGCCACCAACCCCAGCCTGTGGAACTCCTGGCGCGCCAGCCTGCTGCGCCAGCTCTACACCGAGACCAAGCGTGCGCTGCGTCGCGGCCTGGAAAACCCGCTGGACCGCGAAGAGCAGATTCGCCAGACGCAAACCGCGGCACTGGACATCCTGGTGCGCGAAGGCACCGACCCGGACGACGTCGAGCAGCTCTGGTCGCAGCTGGGCGATGACTATTTCCTCAAGCACAACGCCGCCGACGTGGCCTGGCACTCCGACGCGATCCTCCAGCAGCCGGCCGATGGCGGCCCGCTGGTGCTGATCAAGGAGACCACCCAGCGCGAGTTCGAGGGCGGCACGCAGATCTTCATCTACGCCCCCGACCAGCACGACTTCTTCGCCGTGACCGTCGCCGCGATGTCGCAGCTCAACCTGAACATCCACGACGCGCGCATCATCACCTCGAGCAGCCAGTTCACCCTCGACACCTACATCGTGCTCGACAACGACGGCGGTTCGATCGGCGACAACCCGCAGCGGGTCAAACAGATCCGCGACGGCCTGACCGAAGCCCTGCGCAACCCCGAGGACTACCCGACCATCATCCAGCGCCGGGTGCCGCGCCAGCTCAAGCATTTCGACTTCCCACCCCAGGTGACCATCCTCAACGACGCCCAGCGCCCGGTGACCATCCTCGAGATCACCGCCCCCGACCGCCCCGGCCTGCTGGCGCGGATCGGGCGGATCTTCCTGGAGTTCGACCTGTCGCTGCAGAACGCCAAGATCGCCACCCTGGGCGAACGCGTGGAAGACGTGTTCTTCATCACCGATGCCGACAACCAGCCGCTGTCCGACCCGCAGCTGTGCAGCCGCCTGCAGGAAGCCATCGTCCAGCAGCTGCAGGCCGGCCAGGCCAGCGACGCCAGCCCTACCCGCATGACCTTTTGACGATTACGAGACCTTGCGCCGATGAACCATGCCTTGACCCACCTTCAGCCCTACCCGTTCGAGAAACTGCGCGCCCTGCTGGGCACCGTACAACCGGCAGCGGACAAACGCGCCATCGCCCTGTCGATCGGTGAGCCAAAGCATGCATCGCCGGCATTCGTCGCCCAGGCCATGGCCGACAACCTCGACAAGCTGGCGGTGTACCCGAGCACAATCGGCCTGCCGACCCTGCGCCAGGCCATCGGCCAGTGGTGCGAGCGGCGTTTCGGCGTGCCGGCCGGCTGGCTCGATGCCGAGCGCCATATCCTGCCGGTCAACGGCACCCGCGAGGCACTGTTCGCCTTCACCCAGGCCGTGGTCAACCGTGCCGATGACGGCCTGGTGGTCAGCCCCAACCCGTTCTACCAGATCTACGAAGGCGCGGCGCTGCTGGCCGGCGCCACCCCGCATTACCTGCCGTGCCTGGAAAGCAACGGCTTCAACCCCGACTTCGACGCCGTGCCGGCCGAAGTGTGGAAGCGCTGCCAGATCCTGTTCCTGTGCTCGCCGGGCAACCCCACCGGCGCGCTGGTGCCGATGGACACCCTGAAGAAGCTGATCGCCCTGGCCGACGAGCACGATTTCGTGATCGCCGCCGACGAGTGCTACAGCGAGCTGTATTTCGACGAAGACGCACCGCCTCCGGGCCTGCTGAGCGCCTGCGCCGAGCTTGGCCGCAGTGACTTCAAGCGCTGCGTGGTGTTCCACAGCCTGTCCAAGCGCTCCAACCTGCCTGGCCTGCGCTCGGGGTTCGTCGCTGGCGACGCCAGCATCATCAAGCCGTTCCTGCTGTACCGCACCTACCACGGCTGCGCCATGCCGGTGCAAACCCAGCTGGCCAGCGTCGCCGCCTGGCAGGACGAGGCCCATGTGCGCGAGAACCGCGACCTTTACCGCGCCAAGTACGATGCGGTGCTCGACATCCTGCAACCGGTAATGGACGTTCAGCGCCCGGACGGCAGTTTCTACCTGTGGGCCAAGGTACCGGGCAACGACGACGCCGCCTTCACCCGCGACCTGTTCGAGGCCGAACACGTGACCGTGGTGCCGGGCTCGTACCTGTCCCGTGAAGTGGATGGCGTCAACCCAGGCGCTGGCCGTGTGCGCATGGCATTGGTCGCGCCGTTGGCCGAGTGCATCGAGGCCGCCGAGCGTATTCGTGCCTTCCTGACCCGCTGACCCACCCAGAAACCAGTACCGACCAGCAGGGCAATTCGACGAAATCGAATTGCCCTACCGGCCAGGGTGAAAACGCCAATATCGGCCTCGGCCAGACCGGCACTAGAGTCACGCCTCCTCTACCGCAGACGAGGTAATACCCATGCCCCTGATCAGTAACGATATATGTCAGGATGCCAAGACCTGGCTCCTCGAAATGGATGACAACGGCGACGGCAAGGTTTCGCTCGAAGAATTCAGGAAGCGCTTCGAGGACTACCACACCAGCGAGGACATGGAACGAATCCTGGCCCTGATGGATGTGAACGACAATGGCTTCATCGAGACGGGCGAAACCCTGCTACGCCTCGATCGCTCTGCCGCCTGCGAGTAAGCAAGGCAACGCCCGTGCTCCTGGTGGGCACGGGCTCTCCCCGGTTTCGGCGCCCTACCTGACCTGCCCCAGGTTCGCCTCACTCATGTCCAGCTCGCCCAGTACCTGGCGAACCACTTCGTCGCCCACCAGATGCTGGCGATGCAGGTTGTACAGTTCCAACCGCTGCGCCCGCAGCGCCCTCTGCCGCAAACGGCGCTCCAGCAAGTCCATCTGTTCGGCCAGCGCCCGGGCCTCGGCGCTGTCGTTGTAACTGTCGAGCTCATCGCGGTACTCAGCCATCAACCGCGCCTTGAGCTCGGCCGCCAAGGTGGCCTGGGCGGCATCCTGCGGTGCATTGGCGTCGGTCACCTCTTCTGCCTCCAAGGCATGGATCGCAGCCTCCGCCGTGCGTCGCCAGGCTTCCTGAACTTCCTGGCGCAGACGCTCATCCGGGCTGCGGGTAACGCCGCGCAGCAGGATCGGCAAGGCGATCACGGCACTGACCAGCGACAACAGGATCACCCCAGCGGCAATGAAGATCAGCAGGTCACGCTCAGGAAAGGCCTGGCCAGCCCCGATCAGCAACGGGATCGACATCACGCCGGCCAGGGTCACCGCACCGCGTACCCCACCCAGGGTCAACAGCCAGCACGACCGCGCAGTCGGCATCAGCACCAGCGCCGGCTTGCCGCGCCAGCGCCGCACCACGCCGATGGCACGCCAGATGCTCTGCACCCAGACGAAGCGCAGCAACACCAGCGCGGCGAAAATCGCCAGCACGTCCAGACAACGCCAGGCCAACGCCGGCCAGACGGCCGGCTCGTGACTGACCACCGCCTTGATGATGTCCGGCAACTGCAGGCCCAGCAGCAGGAAGATCAGGCCATTGAAGGCGAATTCGAGCAACGACCAGACACTGCGGTTGAGCAGGCGCGTGCTGGTCTGGCGTGGTAGCAGGTCAAGCCAGCTCTGCATCATGCCGGCGGCCACCGCCGAAAGAATGCCCGACACCCCAAGGCGCTCGGCCAGCACGTAGGCAGCGAACGGCAACAGCAACATGAACACCACGTGGGTGGCCGGGTCGTCCCAGCCGCGGGTGATCATCCACATGCGCAGGCGCCCCACCAGCCAGCTCAGGACCACCCCCACCGCCAGGCCGCCCAGGGCGACAACAACGAAGGTGAGGCTGGCTTCGGTCAGGGAGAACACCCCGGTGATGGCCGCGACCAGAGCGAACTTGAAGGTCACCAGGCCCGAGGCGTCGTTCATCAGCGCTTCGCCCTGGAGCATGTGCATCAGCGGGGTAGGCAAGCGGTCCTGGGCGATGGCCGAGACCGCCACGGCATCGGTGGGCGACAACACCGCCGCCAGGGCGAAGGCGACGGCCAACGGGATACTCGGCAGCAACCAGTGGATGAAGTAACCGGCGCCGACCACGGTGAACAACACCAGCCCCACCGCCAGCGCCACCACAGGCCCGCGGATGCGCCACAGTTCGCGCTTGGGCATGCGCCAGCCATCGGCGAACAGCAGCGGCGGCAAGAACAGGAACAGGAACAGTTCCGGGTCCAGCGCCACATGCAGGCCCAGGGTCGGCCAGGCCAGCAAGGCGCCTGCGCCGATCTGCACCAACGGCAACGGCAGCGGCACCACGCGCCCCACCAGTTTCGACAGGCTCACCAGCATCAGCAGGATTAGGACGGTATAGGCTGACTGCATCGGCAAGCTTCCTGTGTAATCGAAACAACGACAGCGGGGGCGAAACATCGCCTTTGAAACAATATGTTAGCGGCGACCGGCTAGGCTGGACCGCTCCACGATAGTCGCAACCAGACCCAGAATATGTAACACAATGCTACCCGCACGCGAATGACACACCTCAAGCCGTACCTTCTGGCCCGCAGCCGTGGCGCCAGCACCCTTGATATCGCATAATCGCCCCCACCCAGTCTTCAAGGAGCATCGGGGACGCCCGGCCAGGCCCGGCAGCCCCAGGCATTCAATGGCTTACACTCTCTACGGCATCAAAGCCTGCGACACCATGAAAAAGGCGCGTACCTGGCTCGAAGACAAGGCCATCGCCTACCAATTCCACGATTACAAAACCCAAGGCATCGACCGTGACAGCCTGAACCGCTGGTGCGACGAACACGGCTGGGAAGTCATCCTCAACCGTGCCGGCACCACCTTCCGCAAGCTGGACGACGCCAGCAAGGCAGACCTCGACCAGGCCAAGGCCGTCGAGCTGATGCTGGCCCAGCCGTCGATGATCAAACGCCCGGTGCTGGACCTTGGCGCGCGTACCCTGGTCGGCTTCAAGCCCGACCTGTACGCCGCTGCCCTGGCCTGAGCCCCTACCCTATTTCGCACGAGGTAATCACATGTCCAATACCCTGTTCAGCCTGGCCTTCGGCGTCGGCACCCAGAACCGCCAGGGCGCCTGGCTGGAAGTCTTCTACGCGCAGCCTTTGCTCAACCCATCCGCCGAGCTGGTCGCCGCCATCGCGCCGATCCTTGGCTATGAAGGTGGCAACCAGGCCATCGCCTTCAGCAACGCCCAGGCCGCGCAGCTGGCCGAGGCCCTGAAAGGCGTCGATGCCGCCCAGGCCGCCCTGCTGACTCGCCTGGCCGAGAGCCACAAGCCGCTGGTCGCCACCGTGCTGGCCGAAGACGGTGCCCTGGCGTCCACCCCAGAGGCGTACCTCAAGCTGCACCTGCTGTCGCACCGCCTGGTCAAGCCACACGGCGTTTCGCTGGCCGGCATCTTCCCGCTGCTGCCGAACGTGGCCTGGACCAACCAGGGCGCGGTCGACCTGGCCGAACTGGCCGAACTGCAACTGGAAGCGCGCCTGAAGGGCGAACTGCTGGAAGTGTTCTCGGTGGACAAGTTCCCGAAGATGACCGACTACGTCGTGCCGGCCGGTGTGCGCATCGCCGATGCCGCCCGCGTGCGCCTGGGCGCCTACATCGGCGAAGCCACCACCATCATGCACGAAGGCTTCGTCAACTTTAACGCCGGCACCGAAGGCCCGGGCATGATCGAAGGCCGCGTCTCCGCTGGCGTATTCGTCGGCAAGGGCTCGGACCTCGGCGGCGGCTGCTCGACCATGGGCACCCTGTCCGGTGGCGGCAACATCGTCATCAAGGTCGGCGAAGGCTGCCTGATCGGCGCCAACGCCGGTATCGGCATCCCGCTGGGCGACCGCAACACCGTGGAAGCCGGCCTGTACATCACCGCCGGTACCAAGGTGAACCTGCTGGACGAGAACAACCAGCTGGTCAAGGTGGTCAAGGCCCGTGACCTGGCCGGCCAGACCGACCTGCTGTTCCGTCGCAATTCGCTCAACGGCGCGGTGGAGTGCAAGACCCACAAGTCGGCCATCGAGCTGAACGAGGCGCTGCACGCCCACAACTGAGAACCTGCGGGTTCGAAGTGATAAGATCGGGGCTGGCCGCAAGGCCCGCCCCGATTTTTCATTCCAGGCCCCGCGAACATGTTCCAGCCCTCCCCCTGGCGTGCCGACTTCCCCGCCATCGCCGCCCTGCAACGCCAGCACCAGACCTACCTGGACAGCGCCGCCACCACGCAGAAACCGCAGGCCCTGCTCGACGCCCTGAGCCACTATTACGGCCATGGCGCGGCCAACGTGCACCGTGCCCAGCACCTGCCGGGCGCCCTCGCCACCCAAGCCTTCGAAGCCAGCCGTGACAAAGCCTGCGCCTGGCTCAATGGCGCCGACTCGCGGCAGATCGTCTTCACTCATGGCGCCACTTCAGCGCTTAACCTGCTGGCCTATGGCCTGGAACACCGCTTCGAGGCCGGCGACGAAATCGCCGTCAGCGCCCTGGAACACCACGCCAATCTGTTGCCATGGCAGCAGCTGGCGCAACGGCGTCAACTGCGCCTGGTGGTGTTGCCGGTGAATGAACAGGGCCATGTCGATCTGGACCAGGCCCTGCAGTTGATCGGCCCACGGACTCGCCTGCTCGCCATCAGCCAGCTGTCCAACGTGCTCGGCACCTGGCAACCCCTGGCTCCCCTGCTGGCGCACGCCCAGGCCCAAGGCGCGCTGACCGTGGTCGACGGCGCCCAGGGCGTGGTGCATGGCCGGCACGATATGCAGCAACTGGGCTGCGACTTCTACGTGTTCTCCAGCCACAAGCTGTATGGCCCCGACGGTGTCGGCGTGCTGTATGGCCGGCAGCAGGCCCTGGCGCTGCTGCGCCACTGGCAGTTCGGTGGCGAAATGGTGCAGTTGGCCGAGTACCAGAGCGCCAGTTTCCGTCCCGCGCCGCTGGGCTTCGAGGCCGGCACACCACCAATCGCCAGCGTGATCGCCTTGGGGGCGACCCTGGATTACCTGGCCAGCCTCGATGGCGAGGCCGTTGCCCGTCATGAGGCCAGCCTGCACCAGCAACTGCTGCGGGGCCTGGGGGATCGCGAAGGCATTCGCCTGCTGGGTTCACCACAGGCAGCGCTGGCCAGCTTCATCATCGAAGGTGTGCACAACGCCGATATCGCCCACCTGCTGACCGAACAGGGCATTGCCGTACGCGCCGGGCATCATTGCGCCATGCCGCTGCTCAAGGGCATGGGACTGGAGGGCGCGATCCGCGTATCGCTGGGGCTGTACAGCGACAGCGATGACCTGCAGCGCTTCTTCGACGCGCTCGACCAAGGCCTGGAGCTGCTGCGATGAGCCTGTCGCCAGAAGCCAGTCAGGCGCTGGAGAGTTTCCAGCAGGCACGCGGCTGGGAGCAACGGGCACGGCTGCTGATGCAGTGGGGGGATCGGCTGCAAGCGCTGGACGACAGTGAGAAAACCGAGGCCAACCGGGTGCATGGGTGCGAGAGCCTGGTGTGGCTGGTGGCCGCGCAGATGGACGGTCAGTGGCGGTTCAAGGCCAGCAGCGATGCGCGGTTGTTGCGCGGGTTGCTGGCGCTGTTGCTGGTCAGGGTGCAGGGGCTGGCCAGCGATGAATTGGCCGAGGTGGATCTGGGCGACTGGTTCAACCAACTGGGACTGGAGCGCCAGCTGTCGCCATCGCGCAGCAATGGGCTGCATGCGGTGTTGCAGCGGATGGCTGAGCTCCAGCGCTAAAACCATCGCGGGGCAAGCCCGCTCCCACAAAGCTGGACTGCCCCCAAGAAGTTGGACACCAAGGCAACGTGGGAGCGGGCTTGCCCCGCGATGACTTACTCAGGCTTGACCCGCTCCGACGGCCGCCGCGCGCCGGCAACCAGCTTCTCCACCGCCTTGCTCGCCGCCACCATGCCGAACGTCGCGGTCACCATCATCACCGCGCCAAAACCGCCCGAACAATCCAGCCGCACGCCCTCACCGACGAAGCTCTTCTGCAGGCACACGCTGCCATCGCCCTTGGGGTAGCGCAGCTGCTCGCTGGAAAACACGCAAGGCACCTGGTAATTGCGGCTGGTATTGCGCGAGAAGTTGTAATCCCGGCGCAGGGTCGAGCGCACCCGCGAGGCCAGCGGATCGTTGAAGGTCTTGTTCAGGTCGCCAACCTGGATGCGCGTCGGATCGATCTGCCCACCCGCGCCGCCGGTGGTGGTGATGGCGATCTTGCGCCGCTTGCACCAAGCGATCAGTGCGGCCTTGGCCATCACGCTGTCGATGCAGTCGATCACGCAATCCATCTGTTCGGTGATGTACTCGGCCATGGTCTCGCGGGTGACGAAGTCGGCCACCGCATGCACCGTGCAGGCCGGGTTGATCGCCCGCAGGCGTTCGGCCATCACCTCGACCTTGGGACGCCCCACCTGGCCGTCCAGCGCATGGGCCTGGCGGTTGGTGTTGCTGACACAGACATCGTCGAGGTCGAACAGGCTGATTTCACCCACGCCGCTGCGTGCCAGGGCCTCGGCCGCCCACGAGCCCACTCCGCCGATGCCGACGATGGCCACATGGGCCTGGCGCAGGCGTTGCAGCCCGTCATCGCCGTACAGCCGGGCGACACCGGCAAAGCGTGGATCTTCTGTGCTCATGTTCGTACCCCAGGCCAATACCTCAAAAATCGGCGCGCAGTATAAGCCAAGCGCCTGGATTAAGGGCTGCCGTTGGCAAGTGTCCTGCCAAGCCTGCTTTAATGTCCTATCAGACAAAAAGATCTGCACGACAATCAGGCGGCTACAGAACTTCATCCTCTGTCGAAAATCCAACGGACTGCCTTCTTCGGCAAGCGTAGGACCGACGCACCGAAGACAGCGCCCCGCCCTCAGTTTCGGAACCTCGAACCCTTATGTCATCACGCAAATTCGGCCTCAACCTGGTGGTGGTCCTGGCCATCGCCGCGCTGTTCACCGGGTTCTGGGCGCTCATCAACCGCCCGGTGTCCGCCCCTGCCTGGCCGGAGCAGATCTCCGGTTTTTCCTATTCGCCGTTCCGCCTCGGTGAAAGCCCGCAAAAGGGCCAGTACCCGAGCGAGGACGAGATTCGCCAGGATCTGGAACAGCTGAACAAGCTGACCGACAACATCCGCATCTATACCGTCGAAGGCACCCAGGCCGAGGTGCCGCGCCTGGCCGAGGAACTGGGCCTGCGGGTTACCCTGGGCATCTGGATCAGCAAGGACCTGGAGCGCAACGAGCGTGAGATCGAAAAAGCCATCGGCCTGGCCAACACCTCGCGCAGCGTCGTGCGGGTGGTGGTGGGCAACGAAGCGCTGTTCCGCGAAGAAGTCACCCCCGAGGAACTGATCGCCTACCTCGACCGCGTGCGCAAGGCGGTGAAAGTGCCGGTGACCACCAGTGAGCAGTGGCACATCTGGAAGGAACATCCCGAGCTTGCCAAGCATGTCGACCTGATCGCCGCGCACATCCTGCCGTACTGGGAGTTCGTGCCGATGCAGGACTCGGTGCAGTTCGTCCTCGACCGCGCCCGCGAGCTGCGCAAGCAGTTCCCGCGCAAGCCGCTGCTGCTCTCGGAGGTCGGCTGGCCGAGCAATGGCCGCATGCGCGGCGGCGCCGACGCCACCCAGGCCGACCAGGCCATCTACCTGCGCACCCTGGTCAATACCCTCAACCGCCGCGGCTACAACTACTTCGTCATCGAAGCCTACGACCAGCCGTGGAAAGCCAGCGACGAAGGCTCGGTGGGTGCGTACTGGGGCGTGTTCAACGCCGAGCGCCAGCAGAAGTTCAACTTCGAAGGCCCGATCGTCGCCATCCCGCAGTGGCGCGCCTTGGCCGTGGCCTCGGTGGTGCTGGCGATGATCGCGCTCATGGTGCTGTTCATCGATGGCTCGGCTCTGCGCCAGCGTGGGCGCACCTTCCTCACCTTCATCACCTTCCTGTGCGGGTCGGTGCTGGTGTGGATCGCCTACGACTACAGCCAGCAGTACAGCACCTGGTTCAGCCTGACCGTGGGCATACTGCTGGCGCTTGGTGCGTTGGGTGTATTCATCGTCCTGCTCACCGAGGCCCACGAACTGGCCGAGGCGGTATGGATACACAAAAGGCGGCGGGAATTCCTGCCGGTGCACGCCGACAGCGCCTATCGCCCGAAGGTGTCGGTGCATGTGCCGTGCTACAACGAGCCGCCCGAGATGGTCAAGCAGACCCTCGACGCCCTCGCCGCGCTGGACTACCCCGACTACGAAGTGCTGGTGATCGACAACAACACCAAGGACCCGGCCGTGTGGGAGCCGCTCAAGGCCCACTGTGAAAAGCTGGGCGAGCGCTTCAAGTTCTTCCATGTCGCGCCCCTGGCCGGTTTCAAGGGCGGCGCGCTCAACTACCTGATCCCGCACACCGCCAAGGACGCCGAAGTGATCGCGGTGATCGACTCGGACTACTGCGTCGACCGCAACTGGCTCAAGCACATGGTGCCGCACTTCGCCGATCCGAAGATCGCCGTGGTGCAGTCGCCCCAGGACTACCGCGACCAGCACGAAAGCGCCTTCAAGAAGCTGTGCTACAGCGAGTACAAGGGCTTCTTCCACATCGGCATGGTCACCCGCAACGACCGTGACGCGATCATCCAGCACGGCACCATGACCATGACCCGGCGTTCGGTGCTCGAAGAGCTGGGCTGGGCCGAATGGTGCATCTGCGAGGATGCCGAGCTGGGCCTGCGGGTGTTCGAGAAAGGCCTGTCGGCCGCCTACGCCCACAACAGCTACGGCAAGGGCCTGATGCCCGACACCTTCATCGACTTCAAGAAGCAGCGCTTCCGCTGGGCGTACGGCGCCATCCAGATCATCAAGCACCATGCCGGCGCCCTGCTGCGCGGCAAGGACAGCGAGCTGACCCGCGGCCAGCGCTATCACTTCCTGGCCGGCTGGCTGCCGTGGATCGCCGATGGCATGAACATCTTCTTCACCGTCGGTGCACTGCTGTGGTCGGCGGCGATGATCATCGTGCCGCACCGGGTCGACCCGCCACTGATGATGTTCGCCATCCCGCCGCTGGCGCTGTTCTTCTTCAAGGTCGGCAAGATCGTGTTCCTGTACCGGCGCGCGGTGGGGGTGGACCTGAAGGACGCCTTCGCCGCCGCGCTGGCGGGGCTTGCGCTGTCGCACACCATCGCCAAGGCGGTGCTGTACGGCTTCTTCACCAGCAGCATGCCGTTCTTCCGCACGCCGAAGAACGCCGACAGCCATGGCCTGCTGGTGGCAATTTCCGAAGCGCGGGAAGAGCTGTTCATCATGTTGCTGCTGTGGGGCGCCGCTGCCGGGATCTATCTGGTACAGGGCCTGCCGAGCTCGGACATGCGCTTCTGGGTGGCCATGCTGCTGGTGCAGTCGCTGCCGTACCTGGCAGCGCTGATCATGGCTTTCCTGTCGTCGCTGCCCAAACCTGCGCACGCCAGCGAACCGGCAACCGCAGGCCAGGCCTGAACCTGCGGCGTCGAGCCCCGCGAGGGACTCTGCGCCGCTACAGGTACACCACCTCCATCGTCCCTTCGCCATCGAAGGCGATGTCATCGCTGGTATCCAGCGAATCGGTCGGTGCCACCACCACCTGGACCATCAAGGTGGCGGTGAGGTCACGGATAGGCACAGGGCCGGCGACACTGCCCAGGGTATCGCTGAAGCCCAGCAGCATGTCGTTGGCACCGATCCGGTCGACCTGCAGGTCGGCCGCGTGCCAGCCCTGCCCGGCGCTGGTCGAATCGGTGATGTAGACCTGGGTGAGCGCATCGGCCTGGATGCGCCTCGGGTCGAACTGCACCTCGTACAGACCGATACGGTTGCCGCGCCGGTCCAGCCCCAGGCCGTAGTAGATGCCACTGTTCACCAGCGCGGTGCCATCACGGTTGTCCTTCATGCGCAGGGCGAAACGGGTGGCCGCGTCGCAGCTGATGCTCAGGCCGATGGGCCTGGGCTTGAGCTGCGTGCGCTGGGTCTGGCTCAGGTCCTGCACCGAGATGCGGCCGAAGTCCACCACCCCGCCGCCGGTCAAGGCGGGCGTGCACGAGGCCGGCGTGACGCTGCCCCGCACATTCAGCTCCACGGTCGATTGCGCCTGGGCGCAGGGTGCCGCTATCACGGCCAGTAGCGTTGCCGCAGCGATTTTCATGAGAAGTCACTCCTTGGTTTCACATCGGGTCACTAGAGGTAGATGATTTCGAGGGTGGCCGCGCCGTCGATCGGCGCTTCCTCGTCGAGGGTCAATGCCCCGGCGGGTGCCAGGAACAGGTCGATATTGAGCAGGCCGCTCAGGTGGCTGATCGCCGATGGATCGCGGTCGCTGCCTGCCGCCTTGGCAAACCCCAGCAGGCGTCGGTCCGGGGCCAGATAAGCCGGCCCCGAGGGCGCCTGCCATGCCCGGGCATTGGCCTGGGCCTGCAGCACCGCGAGCGACACACCATCGCCCTGGGCACCAGAATCGATGGACACCGCATAGCCGCCCAGCGCCTGGCCCGCGCGGGTATTACCGACGCCGAACAACAGCGCCCCATTCACCAGGCCCGGGAAGGCTCTTACGCTGGCTGGACGATTGTCCCGGGCACTGATGGCGAAGCGCGTCGGCGCGTCGCAGCGCACATTCAACGAAACGGCGCGGTGCCAACTGCGCCCTGCGTCCTGGCCCAGTTGCCGGGCGGGAATGCGCCCGAAATCCACCAGCCCGCCATTGCCCAGTTGGGGCGTACAGGCCACCGGGGCGAATGCCGCCTGCAGCTCCAGAGGTCGGCTGGCGCCTGCTGCCTCGATAACGCCACCACCCTGCCAGAGCAGCGCATCGCCCTTGCCCAGTACGGCGGCATCGGCCCGGCCTTGAACCTCAAGGCGCGCGCTGAACAGACGCCCCTGGGCCAACCGGCCATCGCGAAGGGGGGCCAAAGGAGTCTGCGGCAACCAGTCCAGCACCGGCCCGCTGGCGACCGGTGCTTGTCCGGGGGCTTTGAGCCGGCCCAACTCGACTGGCAGGCCATCGAGCTGGGCTTGTTCCAGGCGCAGGCTATAGCTGCCCTGGTCGCCCAGGCCGAAACGCGTGCCATCGAGCATGGGGGCGCGGAAGAACAGCGTCAGGTCCTGCGGTCGTGGGCAGCTCACCGTCAGCCCCAGGTTGCGCGTGCCCAGCATCAGCTGCTGCGCTTGCGCCTTCAATGTGGTGCGATTGAACCGGCCGAAGTCCACCACAGGCTGGCTGACGGACACCTGGCAGTCCTCGGCGTGGCTGTAGGACGGCAGCAGGCACAGGCCACCGAAGAGCAGCGCGATGCCGCGAAAAAGAGAGTGCATGGCAGGC
The DNA here is from genome assembly GCF_009650555.1 of Pseudomonas sp. EMN2. Classification (NCBI taxonomy): domain Bacteria; kingdom Pseudomonadati; phylum Pseudomonadota; class Gammaproteobacteria; order Pseudomonadales; family Pseudomonadaceae; genus Pseudomonas; species Pseudomonas sp. EMN2. The sequence continues at coordinate 18,475 of NZ_VZZR01000054.1, read as the reverse complement.
TCCGTCACAGGGTCCGGCACGAGGCCGTGGTGGATTCGAAGTAAGCGTCAAGGTCGCTGGCGTCGGGCAAGCTGTAGTGCAGCTCGCACGCGGGCCGGTCGGCCGGTTTAACCCAGAGTCGCCGTTGGTCCTGCAGGTTGTGGACGAACACCAGCCCGCCCTCCTGTACCAGGGTGACGAACTGGCCTTGCTCGTCGGTGACCATCGCCCCTCCCGGAAGCGGCTGCCCGGCATCGTCGCTGGCCTGGAGCAACGCGCGGCGGGTGCTGTTCACCTGGAAATCGACCTTGGCCACGGCGCCGCGCCCGGCCTGGACCAGCTCCACGCCGTTGACCAGGTCGACGTTGCGCGGCAACGAGCGTGGCTGCACTTCCACCGTGCTGCTGCCATAGGGCGCCAGTTGCGCCACCAGCGCCTGACCGTCGTCGTCGGTCCACACCGGGCCTGCCGGCGTCGTCAGCTTCACCCCCGGCAACTCGCCCACCGAGACCAGGGCGAAGGTGTCCTGCACCGCGTACGGGGCGAAGGTGATGCCCTCGGCATGGGCGGCGATCCCACCGCGCATGCCCAGCCCAAGGCTGCGGTTGCCCCTGCCGTAGCCGGCATAGTTGACGTCGAGCTGGGTGTAGCGAGGCAGCGCGGACATGCCGGCGCTGAGGTCCACCAAGCGGTCGCGGCTGTCGCGCTCGGCGCCGAGGCGATAACTGAAGGTGTCGCTTACACGTTCCTGCATCGACAGGCCCAGGCGGTGATCGCCGCCACTTTCGCGCAGCGAGGCGCGCAGGCGCCGTTCGCGCCCCAACGGCATGCTCAAGCTGAGGTAGGCGGCATTGCCCAGGTTGCTGCTGCCACCGAGGTTCCATTCGGCGCTGGCCGACAGCGAGACCTCACCGAAACGCCGGCTCCATGAGGCATAGGCACGGCTCGACTCGCCCCCGTCATGCAACGCGGCGCGGGAGAACCCGCCGCTGAGGCTGCCCACCCAGGGCTGGACCCAGGACAAGCCGATGCTGTACTGGCGTTTCGCACGGCCACGGGCCCCGGCCTCGTCGTCCACGGAAAAACTGTCCAGCAAGTCTCGGTAGCCCTGGGTCTGTTGCGTGTAGGCGCCGTTGACGGCCCATTGCTCGGTCAATTGCTGGGACAGCGACAGCTGGCTCTGCAGGCCTTGGGTGTCCAGGTCACTGGCCTTGGCCGCCTGAATCATCCACTGGATCTGCGAGCCCAGCCATGGCTGCACGCCCACCCCGAGGCCCGCGGCCTGATAACCGCTGGCCATCAGCGCGCCGCTGCTCAAAGTGGTCGAGCGGTCCAGGGCCTGGGTCCAGCCCGCGCTGAGTACCCAAGGGTCGGCGGCCACGTCGGCATTCTCGCGCACGCGGCCCGCACCCAGGGTGAATCCCGGCGCGGGGATGTCCAGGGCCACCAAGGCTGCCGGCACGGTGAAACTACGCTGTGCGCCATCGGCCTCGATCACCGTGACCTCCAGGTCGGTCAGGCGATCCAGGTGCGGCAGGTCGGCCAATGCGAACGGCCCGGCCGGCACCACGGTGGAATAGATCAGCGCGCCGGCCTGGCGTACCTCTACCCGTGCCTGGGTTTGCGCGATCCCTTCGATGGCGCTGCGGCTCACGGGGCCGTCGAGTGCCTGTTCGGTGCTCAACTGCATGCCATCGACCCGCGCGCCGGCCAGCACCGGGTTGACCAGGTTGATCTGCCCGGCCTGGAACACCGTGCCCAATTCGGCAAAGGTGCGCTGGGCATAGGCATCGAGGAATTCACTGCGGCGCACGCCGTCCATCGCGGTATGGATCTGGTGGCTGCGCACGATCCAGTCGCCGGCGTTGAAGCCCAGCTCGGTGCTGGCCGACCAGTAGTCGCTGTTGCTGCCCTCGAACCGGTTGCGCAGGCCCGAGAGTTCGTAATTGAGCACCCCCGCGAGCCCGCCGGTGTGGTAGGCGGACAGGTCCTGAGTGGTCTCGACCGGGCGCAGCGCCTGGGTCGGCACCACCAGACCGACACGTGCCGACTCGGGCTCCAGAATGATCTGAGTCTGACCGTAGCGGCCAAGGAAATCCTGGCAATGGCCGTCATCCGTGCCTGCCTCCTCAGGCGCCAACAAGCGGGCGGCGTCGAGCAGGTGCCGGTCGAAACACAGTTGCCCAGCGGCATCGAAACGTACCTCGACCCGCCCACGGGACTGGTCGTTGACACTCAGGCTCACCCGATGCGTACCTGGCGTGAAGCGCGCCGATTGGCTCAGGTAGTCGACCAGGCCCGGGTCGATGCCACGCAGGCGCAACAGCTCGGCATCGAAGCTCATCGGTGCCTCGGCCATCGCTTCGGCGGCGCCGAGCGCCAGCAGGCCGACACAGCGGCCAGCAGATCGCCAACGCATCTCAGGCACCACCCGCCACTACCGCGGCCTCATGGGCATCCACGGCAAAGCCGTAGACCGTCGCCGGGAACAGCCTGACCTTTTCCGGCGTGCCTTGCAGGGCGCCATCGACGGCGATCTCCAAGGTATCGCCGGGCAACACATAACTGCGTGCCAACCGCGCGGCCTGGCCACTGGGCAGCAGCTTCAGCTCCTGGGCCAGGCGCACCACGTAGGGCGAGTCGTTGCGCACGCTCAGCTTGCCTTCTGCCATCTGCCAGCGCAGTGCGGTCCAGGGCGTGCGGTTGGGTGCCAGGCCCTTGGGGTGGATGATCACCGGCAGGTTCTGGCGCAGGCTCACGCCGACCTTCGCCAAGCCTTGCGCCTTGGTATCGGCGGAGTGCGGGATGCCTTCGAAGATCACCCGCTTGAGCCGTTGGGTGGTCAGTGGCTTGTCGCCGCGCAGGATGAAGCGCACCAGTTGCTCCTTGCCAGCCTCCACCCGCCACACCGGCTGCGACAGGAACAACAGCGGCTCGGTGTCCTCGGGCAAGTCCTGCAGGGTGACATGCAGCAAGGCGGCGGCGCCGTCGCTGTTGCGTACCTTGATCGAGGCTTCGCCGTCTTCTTCCTTGACGATGACCACGGAGGTTTCCGGGATCATGCCGTCGGCCCAGGAGGGCAGCGGCAAGGCCAGGGCCAGCAGGCTGGCCAGCAAGGGGCGGGACAGGCAACGTGGGATGTAGGGCATGGCAAACTCCAGGCATGACCCGGCCGCCCGCGGCAACCGGGTGAAAGTTCAGTTGGGGAAAAAGGGCTCTCCCCCTCCGTCTTGCGCGGCTCGGGGAATGCGAGGGCCGTCAGGCCGAAGCGGACCTCAGAGGTACGACACTTCCAAGGTCGAGGCACCGTCGATGGGCACCTCGTCGGTCAGGGTCAACGACTGGCCGGGCGCCAGGTGCATGTCCACCTCGATCAGCGCTTCGAGGGTGCGGATCGCCGACGGCTGCGCACCTCCTGCCGGCGCAAAGCCGATCAGCCCCGCGCTACCCTCGTTGGGCAACGGGCTGTCGACGGTGGAAACCAATTGCCAGCTGACGCCGTTGTCACTGCTGTGTAGGCGGGCGACCTGGGTGTTGCCGTCAAGGGTCAGCCCTTCGGACTTGAACAGCACGAAGTAGGTGCCCACTTTCTGCACGCCGTGCATGCCCAGGCCGAAGTGCCGATCATGCACGGGCCACTCAGCCGAGCCCGCACGCCCGTCGACACCGCGCAAAGCGAAGCGGGTGGGTGCCGAGCAGGTGATCGACAGCCGTTGCCGAGTGGACACGAACTGCGTGCGTTGTACCGGATGCAGCTCGATCGAGCCGATCTTGCCGTATTCGAAACTGCCATCGCCGCTGAGCGTGGGTACGCAGGCGGCCGGGGTGATCGAGCCGGTGACACTGACTTCGGTCGTCGATCGTGCCGACGACAGCGACGCCGAGGCAGTGCACACCACCAGCAGTAACAGGCGTGAAGGTTTCATGAGGCGCTCTCCCTGAGCGATGCCAGGCGGTGCAACGGGAGGACGGGAATCACGTCTCGCCCCCCCGCTGATTACAGGTAGGTCACCTCGATGCTGGCGGCACCGTCGATGCTGATGTCATTGGTCAACGTGAGATCGGTGGCCTTGACGATGCTCATGGTCACCTGCAGATCCGCCGAGAGGGTGCTGATCGGGCTTGGCTCACTTGCGCCTTGCAGGGCGAAACCGTAGAGCACTGGCGAGCCAACACCTCGACTGGCCAGGTAGACGACACCACTGGTCACCGGCATCCAGGCACTGCCATTGACCGAGCGCATGCGTGTAACGTCGGTGGCGCCGTCTGCGTTGAGACCGGTCGGCTGGATGCCCATTCTGAAACCGCCGATCTTCTCGGTGCCATTGAGTCCCAGGCCAAAGTACATGGCGTTTGCCAGGTGGGCAGTGCCTGCCCGGTTGTCGATGCCGTCGAGGGCGAATCGCGTGGGTGCGCTGCAAGCGATGGTCAAGCGTTGCATGCCAGACTCGAACTGGGTGATCGCATCCTGGTTCAGATCCTGCGCGGAGATCTTGCCGAAGTCGAAATCACCTGCACCGCTCAGCGATGGAGTACAGGCGGCGGGCGTGATGGTGCCAGTGACACTGACATCGGTGCTGGAGGCAGCCAATGCAGACAGGCTGAAGCTCGTGGCTGTGTACAGGGCGATCAAGGCGGCAACTTTTTTCATTTTTGGGGTCCATTCGAACGTGATAACGGGTCGAAACCGGGCAGGTATCTGCCTGCCCGCAAGCGCCTTCAGAGATAGGAGACTTCGATGGTCGAAGCACCGTCGATCGCAGTGTCTTCGAGGTAGGGGATCGTGCCGCGCACGCTCATGATGACTTTCAGATCCCCCGCCAGCGTGGTAATCGGACTCGGCTCACTGGCGGCTTGCAAGGAGAACCCATGGAAAGAAGCATCACTGCCGTTGTACAGGGCGGAGTAAGTCCCGGTCTCGCTGGCCCAATTCAAACCACCATCGGCCGTACGCAAGCGGGTCACGGCAGTATCACCGTCGGCGACCAGGCCATCGCGCATCAGGGCGAGGCGATAGCCGCCAATCTTCTCGTTGCCACTCATGCCCAGGCCGAAGAAATAGTTAATCGGCGCCGCCGCACTCCCGGAACGCCCATCGATACCACGCACGGCAAAACGTGTCGCCGCATCGCAGGTCACCGTGAAACGCTGCGGCTTGGATTCAAAATAATTGTTGCCGATCGGCTGAAGATCCTGCACGGAAATCTTGCCGAAATCGAAGTTGCCACTGCCACTGAGCGCGGGCGTACAGGCGGCAGGGGTGATCGTGCCCGTCACGCTGACATCGGTGGAGGAAGCAGCCAGGACATTGGCACTACCGGCCAAGGTCACGCACAGTGCAAGAAAGGGGACATACAATTTCATCATCGAACTCATCCAGCAATTGAAAGGTGACAGGAAACACAGCGGCATCAAACGTCAGGGCGCGCGACATGAGCGCAGCGGACAGACAGCGATGGCTCTCTGCCCGCGCCCGATCACAGGTAGGTCACCTCGATGCTGGACGAACCATCGATGGCGATGTCATTGGTCAAGGTCAGGTCGCGGGCCTTGGTGATTTCCATGAAGACCTGCAGATCAGCCGAGAGCGTGCTGATCGCGCTAGGCTCGCTGTCACCTTGCGTCGCGAAGCCCAGCAGGGAGGCGGCGGCGTTTCGATGGGTCAGGTAGCTGATGGCGCCGGCCACCGGCGCCCAGGCACCGCCATTGCTGGAGCTCAGGCGAGTCACGTTGGTGTTGCCGTCAGCGTTGATGCCATCACCTTGCACCCCCATCCAGTAGCCACCGATCTTTTCAGTCCCGTTCAAACCGAGGCCGAACATCGATGCGCTGACCGAGTGCGCGGTTCCCGCCCGGTTGTCGATGGCATCGACGGCGAAGCGCGTGGGGGAACTGCACGCAACGGTAAGGCGCTGCATGGGGGATTCGAACGAGGTGTTTCTGTCCTGGTTCAGATCCTGCGCCGAGATCTTGCCGAAATCGAAGCTGCCCGCCCCGCTCAGGGAGGGGGTACAGGCGGCGGGGGTGATCATGCCGGTGACAGATACATCGGTGGACGAAGCCGCCAGGGCAGATGCACTGGTAACCAAAGTCGCGCACAAGGTAAGCAGGGGGACGAGATTTTTCATTTTGTAACCCAATCGAGCCAGTGAAGTGGTGGAAGGAAACACAGGGCTCATGGTAGGGACCCGGCCTTGGGCCACATCACTGGCTATTTCCCAGCGAGACACGGAAATTTCCTACTGAAACTTGAACTTTTCCCAAGCCACACGCCGCCCCCGTCCCACAGCCCTGACGCTTTTTGCATTAGACTGTCGCCCCTACAATGCCCGCCTTGCCTTGCCCTTCGGAGTCCCCATGACGGCCCCAGCCGACCTCTCGCCTACCCTTCAACTGGCCTGCGACCTGATCCGCCGCCCGTCGGTCACCCCGGTCGACGCCGACTGCCAGGCGCAAATGATGAATCGCCTGGGCGCCGTCGGCTTCCAGCTCGAGCCGATGCGTTTCGAAGACGTCGACAACTTCTGGGCCACCCACGGTACCCAGGACGGCCCGGTGCTGTGCTTCGCCGGCCACACCGACGTAGTGCCTACCGGCCCGGTGCAGCAGTGGCAGCATGAGCCGTTCGAGGCGCTGATCGATGCCGACGGCATGCTCTGCGGCCGTGGCGCGGCCGACATGAAAGGCAGCCTGGCGTCGATGGTGGTGGCCAGCGAGCGCTTCGTGCGGGACTACCCGAACCATCGCGGCAAGGTCGCCTTCCTGATCACCAGCGACGAGGAAGGCCCTGCTCACCATGGCACCAAGGCCGTGGTCGAGGCGCTCAAGGCACGCAACGAGCGCCTGGACTGGTGCATCGTCGGCGAACCGTCGAGTACCACCCTGCTCGGCGATGTGGTCAAGAACGGCCGCCGTGGCTCCCTCGGCGCCAAGTTGACCATCCGCGGCAAACAGGGCCACGTGGCCTACCCGCACCTGGCGCGCAACCCAATCCACCTGGCCGCACCGGCCCTGGCGGAACTGGCGGCCGAGCACTGGGACGAGGGCAACGCGTTCTTCCCGCCGACCAGCTTCCAGATCTCCAACCTCAACTCGGGCACCGGTGCCACCAACGTCGTGCCGGGCGAACTGACCGCGCTGTTCAACTTCCGCTTCTCCACCGAGTCGACCGTCGAAGGCCTGCAACAGCGCGTTGCGGCGATCCTCGACAAGCATCAGCTGGAGTGGTCGATCGACTGGGCGCTGTCAGGCCTGCCATTCCTTACCGAGCCGGGCGAGCTGCTCGACGCAGTCGCCTCGAGCATCAAGGCGACCACCGGTCGCGACACCCAGCCCTCGACCAGCGGCGGCACCTCCGATGGCCGCTTCATCGCCACCATGGGCACCCAGGTGGTCGAACTCGGCCCGGTCAACGCCACCATCCATCAGGTGGACGAACGCATCCTGGCCAGCGACCTCGACCTGCTGACCGAGATCTACTACCAGACCCTGGTGCGGTTGCTCGCCTGATGCTCGCCTGCCCACTCTGCCAGGCGCCCCTGGCGCGGCTCGACAACGGCGTGGCCTGCCCCGCCGGCCACCGTTTCGACCGTGCCCGCCAGGGCTACCTGAACCTGCTGCCGGTGCAGCACAAGAACAGCCGCGACCCCGGCGACAACCAGGCCATGGTCGAAGCTCGCCGTGGCTTCCTCGACGCCGGCCACTATGCGCCGGTGGCCCGCCGCCTGGCGCAACTGGCCGCCGAGCGCCAGCCAGGCGCCTGGCTGGACATCGGCTGCGGCGAGGGTTACTACACCGCCCAGTTGGCCGAGGCGCTGCCACAGGCCGAGGGTTACGCCCTGGACATCTCCCGCGAGGCGGTCAAGCGTGCTTGCCGGCGTGCCCCGCAGGTCACCTGGATGGTCGCCAGCATGGCCCGCGTGCCCCTGCAGGACGCCAGCTGCGGCTTCATCGCCAGCGTGTTCAGCCCGCTCGACTGGGACGAGGCCCGGCGCCTGCTGGCACCCGGCGGCGGCCTGATGCGGGTCGGCCCGACCAGCGGCCACCTGATGGAACTGCGCGAGGTGCTCTACGATGAAGTACGCCCCTACGCCGATGACAAGCACCTGGCCCTGGTCCCCGAGGGCATGGCCCACGCCCATGGTGAAGTGCTTGAATTCCGCCTGAGCCTGGCCGAGCCCCAGGCCCGCGCCGACCTGCTGGCCATGACCCCGCACGGCTGGCGCGCCAGCGCCGAGAAACGCGCCCGGGTGATCGACCAGCCCGAGCCGTTCGAGGTCACGGTTTCCATGCGTTATGACTATTTCGTGCGCCAAGCCTGAGCACACTCCGGAGCCCCTTATGCGCCAACCCGATATCGAGATTTACCTGAAGGACGCCGACGTCGATCACAAGCAGATCGCCGCCTGGCTGGCCGAGGCCCTGGGCCCGTGCAGCGAATGGAAGCAGAAAGGCCAGACCTTCAAGTGCATGGCCGGTAACATTCCGGTCACCTGGTTACCGAAGGCTGTGGGGAAATGGAACAGCCTGCTGCTGGAAAGCGACCAGACCCCATGGGCCGATGACATCGCCTGCGCCCACGCGGCATTCGCCGCACTCAACGTCGAAGTACGTTGTGCACCGGGTAGCTGGACAGAGGAACAAGGGGAAGAAGATGCCGATCGCTGGATCCGCATCAGCGCCGACGGTGAAGAGGAAATCACCTGGCGCACACACTGAAGCGGCAAGCTACGAGCTGCAAGCTTCAAGTTCGAGCGCATCAGGCTGCAAGCTCCACGGTCAGCTTGCAGCTTGAGGCTTACCGCTTGTGGCGGCGGTCAGAGACCGACGACGTCTTCAGCCTGCAGGCCTTTCTGGCCCTGCACGAGTGCGTACTCCACCTGCTGCCCTTCGACCAGGGTGCGATGCCCCTCACCGCGGATAGCCCGATAGTGGACGAATACATCCGCACCACCGTCGCGCTGAATGAAGCCATAACCTTTGGCATCGTTGAACCACTTCACATTCCCAGTCTCACGAGACGACATCTGCACTACTCCGGATTTTTATTTTGAAGATCGCCTTGCTGGCATGGGCTCACCGCCCCTGCCGTCGCAGCTTGCTCAAATAGTAAGCAAGCGGCAGGCCGAGTATATGACAGGGAACAAAAAAAATTCATTACAGCCCTGATTTTTGCCGATTTTTGCTGAACTTACGCAGATACGGCAGACTAACGTCCAGAAAAACACCGAAACTTTTCACCCAGGGCACTACCCCATGACCCGTTCCCCCCTGCGCCGCCTGATCTTCGGCGCCCTGCGCCGCGTGCTTTACCTATGGGTGCGCTCCGAGACCATCAACCAGTCCTCGCTGACCCTCAAGCTCGACCGCAGCCGCCCGGTGTTCTACGCCCTGCCCTCGCCATCGTTGACCGACCTGGCCGTGATCGACCACGAATGCACCAAAGCGGGGCTGCCACGCCCGGTATTGCCGGTGGCGGTCGGCCCGCTGCAGGAGCCTGCCGGGTTCTTCTACCTGACCCCCGACCCGGACTGGCTCGGCCGCCACGACAAACGTGGCGCCCCACCGACCCTGGAGCGGCTGGTCGCGGCGATCAGCCAGCATGCCGAGGAAGACGCGCAGATCATCCCGGTCAGTGTGTTCTGGGGCCAGACCCCGGCCAGCGAGTCGAGCCCCTGGAAACTGCTGTTCGCCGACAGCTGGGCGGTCACCGGGCGCCTGCGTCGGCTGCTGAGCATCCTGATCCTGGGGCGCAAGACCCGGGTGCAGTTCTCCGCGCCCATCCACCTGCGCGAGCTGGTGGGCCACAACAAAGGCCATGAGCGCACCGTACGCATGGCCCAGCGCCTGATGCGCGTGCATTTTCGCAACCTCAAGACCGCGGTGATCGGCCCGGACATCTCGCACCGTCGCAACCTGGTCAAGGGCCTGGTGCACGACCCACTGGTGCGCCAGGCCATCAGCGACGAGGCCGAGCGCGAGAAGATCCCCTACGCCAAGGCAGAGGCCAAGGCACTGCACTACGGCAACGAGATCGCCTCGGACTACACCTACACCGCGATCCGCTTTCTCGAAGTGGTGCTCAGCTGGTTCTGGAACAAGATCTACGACGGCATCAAGGTCAACCACATCGAGCAGGTGCAGGGCATCGCCCCCGGTCACGAAGTGATCTACGTGCCCTGCCACCGCAGCCACATCGACTACCTGCTGCTGTCCTACCTGCTGTTCCGCAATGGCCTGACACCGCCGCACATCGCCGCCGGCATCAACCTCAACATGCCGGTGATCGGCGGCCTGCTGCGCCGTGGCGGTGCCTTCTTCATGCGCCGCACCTTCAAGGGCAACCCGCTGTACACCGCGGTGTTCAACGAATACCTGCACACCCTGTTCACCAAGGGCTTCCCGGTGGAGTACTTCGTCGAGGGCGGGCGTTCGCGCACCGGGCGCATGCTGCAGCCACGCACCGGCATGCTGGCGATCACCCTGCGCAGCTTCCTGCGCTCGTCGCGTACGCCGATCGTGTTCGTGCCGGTGTACATCGGCTATGAGCGGGTGCTGGAAGGCCGCACCTACCTGGGTGAACTGCGTGGCGCGAGCAAGAAGAAAGAGTCGATTTTCGACATCTTCAAGGTCTTCGGTGCCCTCAGGCAACGCTTTGGCCAGGTGTACGTCAACTTCGGCGAACCGATCCGCCTGGCCGGCTTCCTCGACGAGCAGCAGCCTGGCTGGCGCGAACAGCCACTGGCCCCGCAGTTCCGCCCGGACTGGCTCAACGACACCACCACGCGCCTGGGCGAAACCGTGGCCCGCCACCTCAACGAGGCGGCGGCGGTCAACCCGGTCAACCTGGTGGCCCTGGCGCTGCTGTCGACCAGCCGCATGGCCCTCGATGAGCGCGCCCTGACCCGTGTGCTCGACCTGTACCTGGCCCTGCTGCGCCAGGTGCCCTACTCGCCCCACACCACCTTGCCGGAGGGCGACGGCAGTGCGCTGATCAAGCATGTGCTGGGCATGGACCTGCTGGCCGAGCAGAAGGACGCGCTGGGCCGCATCCTGTATCTGGACGAAGCCAACGCGGTGCTGATGACCTACTACCGCAACAACGTCCTGCACATATTCGCCCTGCCGGCGCTGCTGGCGAGCTTCTTCCTCAGCAGCTCGCGCATGAGCCGCGACCTGGTCGGCCAGTACGTCAAGGCGCTGTACCCGTATCTGCAGGCCGAGCTGTTCCTGCGTTGGGCGCCCGAGCAACTGGACGAGGTCATCGATCAGTGGCTGGCGGCGCTGGTCGAGCAAGGCCTGCTGCGTTTCGAGAACGGCGTGTACCTGCGCCCGGCACCCAGCTCGCGGCAGTTCGTGCTGCTGACGCTGCTGGCGCGCACCATCACCCAGACCCTGCAGCGCTTCTACATGGCCACCTCGTTGCTGCTCAACAGCGAGCAGCACACGCTGACTGCCGAAGAGCTGGAAGAGCTTTGCGTGATGATGGCCCAGCGCCTGTCGATCCTGCATGGGCTCAACGCCCCGGAGTTCTTCGACAAGACCCTGTTCCGCCACTTCATCCAGACCTTGGTGCGCGAAGGGGTGCTGCGCCCCGACGGCAACGGCAAGCTGGGTTACCACGACAAACTGGCCGAGCTGGCCGAAGGCGTGGCCAAGCGTGTGCTGTCGGCGGAGTTGCGTCTGTCGATTCGCCAGGTGGCGCTGCACCGCGATGAAACGCCGGAGTCTGCACCCTCCGAGTGAACTGGCCTTGGTGCGTCCGGGGCCGCTGCGCAGCCCATCGCCGGCAAGCCGGCTCCCACAGGAGTCATCGCTCCCCTGTGGAAGCCGGCTTGCCGGCGATAGGGCGCACAGCGGCCCCATACCGAACGCCGCATGCCAGGCAAAAATCCGCTAAAGTCCCCGGTGTTGGCCACAAGCCAGCGCCATGTACACCGGAGATTCCATGAAAAAGCTTTTCACCCTGTGCTGCGCCACCCTGCTTGCAGCGTGCTCCAGCAACACCCCGTCGAACCACGCCAGCCTCGATGGCGAGGTTTTCTACCTGCAGCGCATCGCCCTGCCGCCAGCCGCCACCCTGAACGTGGCCCTGCAGGACGTGTCGCTGATGGACGCCCCGGCGGTCACCCTGGCCAGCCAGAATGGCCCGGTGAAAGGCAACGTGCCACTGCCCTTCCACCTGACCTACGACCCGGCCCAGATCAAGCCCGGCCACCGCTACGCGGTGAGCGCGCGCATCGAACTGGACGGCAAGCTGCTGTTCATCAACACCGAACACCACGGCGTGAAGCTCGACGGCAGCGATGCGCAGCCGGTACGGATCAAGGTCGACCAGGTCCGCTGAGCCCCCGTTCCTCAATGCCCATAAGGAAATATCCATGATCCGCACCTCCCTGCGCTTCACTACCCTGTGTGCCGGCGTACTGCTGTCGGCCAGTGCCATGGCCCTGTCGCTGGGCGACCTGTCGCAAAGTGACGCCAGCGGCGGCCTGAAGGACGCCCTCACCCAAGGCACGCAGATCGCTGTCAAGCAACTGAGCACCCCGGGCGGCTTCAGCAACAACCCCGACGTGCGCATCGAGCTGCCAGGCAACCTCGGCAAGGCCGCCAAGGCCATGAAGATGTTCGGCAAGGGTGATCAGGTGGACGCCCTGGAAGCCAGCATGAACAAGGCTGCCGAAGCGGCCGTGCCACAGGCCCAGGCGATCCTGGTGGATGCGGTGAAGAAGATGACCGTGACCGATGCCAAGGGCATCCTCAGCGGTGGTCAGGATTCGGCCACGCAGTACCTGAACAAGAGCAGCCGCGAGCAGATCCGCGCCAAGTTCCTGCCGATCGTCAAGCAGGCCACCGACAAGGTTGGCCTGGCCCAGCAGTACAACAGCTTCGCCGGGCAGGCCAAGGGCCTGGGGCTGATCAAGGATGACGCCAACATCGAGAACTACGTGACCGAGAAGGCGCTGGACGGCCTGTTCGAAATGATCGGCAAACAGGAAGAAAGCATTCGCCAGAACCCGGCCGGGGCAGCTACCAGCCTGGCCAAGAAGGTGTTTGGGGCGCTGTGATTCTGAGCTGAGATCCACAGGGCTGCTGCGCAGCCCATTCGCGGCACAAGGCCGCTCCTACAGGGGGTCGAGTTAGCCTGTAGGAGCGGCCTTGTGCCGCGAACACCGGCAAAGTCGGTGCCATCCACCGCGTCGTCTGCTTCGCGGCTAAAGCCGCTCCCACAGGGCCGCGCCATCACAGTTACCTGCCAGACTCAGTCCTTCTTCACCCTGAACCAGGCCGCATACAACGCCGGCAGGAACAGCAGCGTCAGCACCGTCGCCACGATCAACCCCCCCATGATCGCCACCGCCATCGGCCCGTAGAACACGCTGCGCGACAACGGAATCATCGCCAGCACCGCTGCCAGCGCGGTCAGCACAATCGGCCGGAAGCGCCGCACCGTGGCCTCGATGATCGCCTGCCAGCGCTCCATCCCGGCGGCAATGTCCTGCTCGATCTGGTCCACCAGAATCACCGAGTTGCGCATGATCATGCCTGCCAGGGCGATGGTGCCGAGCATCGCGACGAAACCGAACGGCTGGCGGAACACCAGCAGGAACAGGGTCACGCCGATCAGCCCCAACGGCGCGGTGAGAAACACCATGAACATCCGCGAGAAGCTGCGCAGCTGGATCATCAACAGGCTCAACACCACCACGATGAACAGCGGCATGCCGGCATTCACCGAACGCTGGCCGCGCTCGGAGTCCTCCACCGTGCCGCCGACTTCCAGTAGATAGCCGTCCGGCAGTCCGGCCTTGATCTGCTGCAGGGTCGGCTGGATCTGTTTCACCAGCGTGGCCGGCTGTTCCTTGTCGTAGATGTCGGCGCGCACGGTCACCGTCGGCAGGCGGTTGCGGTGCCAGATGATACCTTCCTCGAAGCCATACTCCAGCGTGGCCACCTGCGACAGCGCCACGCTCGGGCCGTTGTCGGTGGGCAGCGCCAGGCTGCCCAGGTTGCCCAGCTCACGGCGTTCTTCAGGGGTGCCGCGCAAGAGGATCTCGATCAGTTCGTTGTCTTCGCGGTACTGGCTGACGGTGCTGCCGGTCAGCGAGCTCTGCAGGAAGCTCGACAAGTGCGCGGTGCTCACGCCCAGGGCGCGGGCGCGGTCCTGGTCGATGTCCAGGTACACCGCCTTGCTCGGCTCCTCCCAGTCCAGGTGGACGTTGACCACATGGGGGTTCTCGCGCACCTTGGCCGCCACCTCGCGGGCCAGTGCACGAACCTTCTCGATGTGCTCGCCGGTGATGCGGAACTGCACCGGGTAGCCCACGGGTGGACCGTTCTCCAGGCGAGTGACCCGCGAGCGCAGGTCGGGGAATTGCTCATCGAGGGTGGCGATCAGCCAGCTGCGCAGGCGCTCACGGTCTTCCAGCGATTTGGCCAGCACCACGAACTGGGCGAAGCTCGCCGCCGGCAGTTGCTGGTCCAGGGGCAGGTAGAAGCGTGGCGAGCCGGTGCCGACATAGGCCACGTAGTTGTCGATGCCGTCCTGCTGCTTGAGCAGCGCTTCCAGCTGTTTGACCCGCTCGGCGGTGTTGTTCAGCGAAGCACCTTCGGCCAGCTTCAGGTCGACCATCAGCTCCGGACGCCCAGAAGCCGGGAAGAACTGCTGGGGCACGAAGCGGAACAGCAGGATGCTGCCGACGAACGCCGCGATGGTCAGCAAGATGACCGTCTTGCGCCGCCGCACGCACCACTCCACCACCCGCCGCACGCGCTGGTAGAACGGCGTGGCGTAGGGGTCGGGCGCATGCCCGTCGCTGCCATGACGCGCCGCATGCAGCTTGGCCAGGTCCGGCAGCAGGCGTTCGCCCAGGTACGGCACGAACACCACCGCCGCCACCCACGAGGTCAGCAGGGCGATAGTCACCACCTGGAAGATCGAACGGGTGTACTCGCCGGTGCTCGACGCCGCCGTGGCGATCGGCAGGAAGCCCGCCGCCGTGATCAGGGTGCCGGTGAGCATCGGGAAGGCCGTGCTGGTCCAGGCGTAACTGGCCGCCTTGAGCCGGTCGTAGCCCTGCTCCATCTTGATCGCCATCATTTCCACGGCAATGATCGCGTCGTCCACCAGCAGGCCCAGCGCCAGCACCAGCGCGCCCAGCGAGATCTTGTGCAGGCCGATGCCGAAGTAGTGCATCAGGGCGAAGGTCATGGCCAGCACCAGCGGGATCGCCAGGGCCACCACCAGCCCGGTGCGCAGGCCGAGGGAGAAGAAGCTGACCAGCAGGACGATGGCCAGCGCCTCGACCAGCACCTGGACGAACTCGCCAACGCCGGCTTTCACCGCCGCCGGCTGGTCGGACACCTTGCGCAACTGCATGCCCGCCGGCAACCCTTCGGCCAGGCGGGCGAACTCGCCCTCCAGGGCCTTGCCCAGTACCAGGATGTCACCGCCGTCCTTCATCGACACGGCAAGGCCGATGGCGTCTTCGCCCATGAAGCGCATGCGCGGCGCGGGCGGGTCGTTGAAGCCACGCTGCACCTCGGCGACGTCGCCGATGCGGAAGGTGCGGTCGCCCACGCGGATAGGGAACTGGCGAATCTGCTCGACACTGTCGAAACGCCCGCTGACCCGCAGTTGCAGGCGCTCGCTGGGAGTCTCGAAGAAGCCGGCGGTACTCACCGCGTTCTGCTCACGCAGTGCCTGCTGCACCGCGGCCAGCGGCACACCCAGGGTGGCCAGCTTGACGTTGGACAGCTCGATCCAGATTTTCTCGTCCTGCAGGCCGATCAGCTCGACCTTGCCGACATCCTTCACCCGCTGCAGCTGGATCTGGATACGGTCGGCGTAGTCCTTGAGCACCGCGTAGTCGAAGCCCTCGCCGGTCAGCGCGTAGATGTTGCCGAAGGTGGTGCCGAACTCATCGTTGAAGAACGGCCCCTGGGCCTCGGGCGGCAGGGTGTGCTTGATGTCCGCGACCTTCTTGCGGATCTGGTACCACAGCTCGGGGATGTCCTTGGAATGCAGTGAATCGCGGGCCATGAAGGTGACCTGGGACTCGCCTGGTCGGGAGAACGAGACAATCTTCTCGTACTCGCCGGTCTCCATCAGCTTCTTCTCGATGCGCTCGGTGACCTGGCGCGACACTTCTTCGGCCGTCGCCCCCGGCCACAAAGTGCGGATGACCATGGCCTTGAAGGTGAAGGGCGGATCCTCGCTCTGCCCCAGCTTGGTGTAGGACATGGCGCCAATGGCCGCCAGCAGGATCATCAGGAACAATACGATCTGGCGATTGCGCAGCGCCCAGGCGGAAAGGTTGAAACCCATCGGGACTTACTCCTTGGCCGTCAGGTTCACATCTCGGTTGCTGCGGTCCACAGGCCGCACCTGTTGCCCTTCGCGCAGCACATGGCCGCCAGCGGCGACCACCCAGTCGCTGGCCTGCAGGCCCTCGAGCACTGGCACGCTGTCGGCGCCATAGGGCCCCAGGCGCACCGCCGCGCGCTCCAGCCGGTTGTCCTTGCCGACCCGCCACACATAGGCCTGCCCGGCTTCGGCGCTGACCGCCGAGAGCGGCACCGCCAGCGGCGCGTGTTCGGCGTGGGCGATGAACACCCGCGCGCTCTGGCCGAGTTCGGCCGGGGCGTTGTTGGAGGTGAAGGCGATGCGAGCGGCAAAGGTACGCGAACGCGGGTCGGCGGCCGGCGAAAGCTCACGGATACGCCCGTCGAAGCGGGCGTTGGGGTGCGACCACAGTTCCACGCTGACGGCCTGGCCGACGCTGAAGCGGGCGAATTGTTGCTCGGGCAGGCCGATCACCACCTCACGCTCACCGTCGGCTGCCAGGGTGAACACGGTTTGCCCGGCGCCCACCACCTGGCCGACTTCGACCTGGCGCTTGGCGATCACCCCGGCCTGGGGCGCACGCAGCACGGCGTACTCGGCCTGGTTGCCGGCCACCTCGAATTCGGCCTTGGCCTGTTTCAGGCGAGCGAGGCCGGCACGGTAGAGGTTTTCGGCGTTATCGAATTGGGAGTGGCTGACCATCTGGCGGTCAAGCAGCTTCTGGTAGCGTTCACGTTCGGTGCGCACCAACGCCAGGTTGGCTTCAGCGGCGGCCACCTGGGCACGGTTGGCCTCCAGTTGCAGGCGCACGTCCTGCGGATCGAGCTCGGCCAGGGCCTGTTCGGCCTTGACCCGCTGGCCCTCCTCCACCAGGCGCTTGCTCACCTTGCCGCCGATGCGAAACGCCAGCTCAGGCTCGAAGCGCGCGCGCACCTCACCGGGGTAGCTGTCTGCCGACGCGCCCGCAGGCTGGGGCTGGACCACCAGGGCCGGGCGCGGCGCAGCAGGTGGCGCGGCCTCCTGGCCGCAAGCGGCCAGCAGCACGAAGGCAGCGGGCAAGGCGAGGGACAACGTGCGACGCAACATGATGAAGGACCTTTGGCAGAGGGGCGCAACGAATATTTATACTGGCGAGTATATTAAGTCAGCGCATCAGCTCCGGGAAGCGGTCTACCGAGAGAAAAACCATAATAGCTGTGCGACGCACGCTACAGCCGGATCGTCCACGACCCGGTAAGATGCTCACCTTTCCCAGCAGGTAACGATTGCACATGCCCACTGACGCACCCATCGGCCCCGGCCGGCCCAAGGATCTGGCCAAGCGCGAGGCCATCCTCCAAGCCGCCAAGTCGCTGTTCCTCAGCCTTGGCTATGCCAACACCAGCATGGATGCGGTCGCTGCGGCGGCAGGTGTTTCGAAACTCACGGTCTACAGCCACTTCACCGACAAGCAGACGCTGTTCGGTGCGGCGGTCATGGCGACGTGCCAGGCGCAATTGCCCGATTTGATCTTCGAGTACCCCGAGGGGGCGGCGCTGATGGATGTGCTGCTGAACATCGCCCGTGGGTTCCAGGCGCTGATCAGCGCGGACGAGTCGGTCCAGCTCAGCCGTCTGATCATTGCCCTGAGCAGCCAGGATCCGGGGTTCGGGCATTACTTCTATGAAGCCGGGCCCAAGCGGGTGGTCGCGGGAATGGAGGCGCTGCTGCGCGGGATCGACCAGCGGGGGTTGCTGCGGATCGAGAATCCGTTAAAGGCGGCGGAGCAGTTCTTCTGCCTGGTGAAGGGGGCGCCGGATTATCGGTTGCTGATTGGGTGTGCGCCGGCGCTTACGGGGGATGAGGCGGAGGGGCATGTGCGGGAGGCGGTTGAGGTGTTTGTTCGGGCTTATCGGAGCTAGATTGCGGTCGGCGGTCGGGCCCAGTGTGATTGTTTTGATAGATGTATGCGCATTCAGCGGCGATGGCGACTTTTAGTCACCTTTCCGCCCTTACGGCGGGTTACTTTGGTCTTGGCCAAAGTAACCAAAGCCGCCCGCTCCCATCATACGGCCCCTACGCTGCGCTCCGGGTTCCCCTCGCTCCGGTGCCTTCCGGGCCCGCGCGGCCTCCGACTTGCTACGCAAGTCTACATCTCGCGCCTTCGGCTAC
>NZ_VZZR01000053.1:0-34112 GCF_009650555.1 Pseudomonas sp. EMN2 | reverse complement strand
CAGTAGTGAAACGATGCATCGCCGATGGTAGTGTGGGGTTTCCCCATGTGAGAGTAGGTCATCGTCAAGATTCAAATCCAAAGCCCCTGATCGCGATGCGATCAGGGGCTTTGTCTTTTCAGGACCTTATCCTGCAATGCACGGCGTTGCGCTAGCGCAACCAGCTCAGGAACCCACCTTTCTTCACTTGCGCAGGCTTCTGCATCAGCAGTGACTCTCTACTCTGCCGACGGAATCGCTGCAGCTTGGTGAACGCCGACTGCACCTCGCTACGTTGCTCCAGGCAACTGCGCACCTGTTCCTTCTCGATACGGTACAGCAGGCATCCGGTCAGGGTGCGGAATTCGGCGAAAGAGCCATCGTCGTCCACCAGCCCTTCGATTCCGAGCACCTCGCCCGGGCCCATGCGCCCGGCCTCTACCAGCTTGTCCCCATTACGCACCGAAGCCTGTATCACACCGCTGCCAATCACCAGCAGGTGGTCTGAGTTGTCGCCGATGCCCAGGATCACCTGGTTGGCCAGATACTCCACTGCCGTCATGCGTTGGCTCAGCGAGTCACGCTCCTCAGCGCTGAGCGAGCGGAATACCCGCACCTCATCGATCAGCTCGCGCTGACGGCTGCGTGGGGCAAGCGTCAGGTCGACGTTCCACATCACCCCGCTGGCCTCCAGGTGGCGATGGGCGAGGTCGAACAACTGGTTGCGTACTTCAGTCTTGAGCGCCATGTCGGCGACGAAAGCACTGGCCTCGTATTCGACGGACTCCAGGGAAGAAGTCTTGACCGTTACCTTAGGAGCAGGAGAGGCGAGCAAGGCACTGGTGCCTTGCAGGGCCTTCTCCAGTGCATCGAACACGCGCTTTGGCCGGACCTTGGCCGGCACCACCACGCTGATCACTACCCCATGCCGATCGGCCGGGCGGCTGTGGTTAAGCAGCCGCGCCTTGGCCGCCACCGAATTGGGTATCACCGCCAGGCTACCTGTGCCGGTGATCATGCGCGTGGCACGCCAGTCGATATCCACCACCTTGCCTTCGGTACCGTCGATGGAGATGGAGTCGCCTATCTGATAGGGCCGCGTGGTGTTGAGCACGATGCCCGAAAACACATCGCTCAACGTGCTTTGCAAGGCCAGGCCAATGACGATGGCCATCACCCCGGACGTGGCCAGCAGACCCTTGACCGGCAGTTGCAGCACATAGGCCGCTGCGGCTACTACTGCGGCAAGGAAGATCAGCGCCCCAATCACATCCTGCAACAGGCGCCCGCCATGGCTCCCACGTGCCCCCAGCAGCAGGCCGAACACCACCGTCACCGTACGCGCACCGAACAGCCACCAGCCAATGGCGAGCACCGTTGCCATCAGGTTGCGCGACACTTCGTCAATCCAGGGTGGTGGCTGCAGCGGGCTCATCCCGGCAGCCACCAGCACGGCGCTGAACAGCAGGAAGATCACCAGCCGTGAGGCAATGCGCCAGAGGCGGTGCTGCTGGGGGATCACTTGCCAGAGCAGCAAGTCGCCAATGATCAGGCAAGTGCCGAGCAGCAAGGGGTAGGACTGGATGAGCGCCAGCATGGTGTTCTCGCTGCAGAGGGCTGAACGTCAGTAAAGAGCAGGTTGAGCGGGCAGGCAATGGCTGCCCACTCCATGCAGGTCAATCCACATCCGACTCGAACAGCCGCGCCAGTTCCACCCGCGCTTCCTTGGCCGTCTGCATCACCTTGGCCCGATCGTCACGCACCCGGCCCTGGGCTTCCAATACCTGCTCGTCATGCTCGGTAAAGCGTGCGATGCGGTCGGCGGCCTGCTCATCCGTCAGCCCCAGCCCGGCCAGCGCACGACGGCTCATTTCCAGGCTGGAATAGAAGGTCTCGCGGATCGGCTCCGCGCCGACATCCATCAGCTTGTGCACATGCTGGCGGTTGCGTGCACGAGCGATGACCTTGAGGTGCGGGTAAAGGCGCTTGACCCGCTCGGCGGTGCGAATGGTCGCCTCGGGGTCGTCACTGGTGATGATGAAATACTCGGCCTCGCCGACCTTGGCCGCATGCAGTACTTCGGGGCGAAGCGGGTCGCCGTAGAACACCGGCGCCTGTTCGAACATGCGCGTCATCTCGATGGCATCCACCGAGGTCTCCAGAGCGATGAAGGGGATCTTCTGCGCACGCAGGATGCGCGAAACGATCTGGCCCATGCGGCCCATACCGACAATCACTACGCGAGGGCTGCCGGCATCAATGCTCTTGTACTGCTCGGGCACCTCGCGCACGGCTTGCGGGCGCTTGAGGGCGCGGGCGCAGCCGAGCATCAGCAATGGAGTAATGGCCATCGACAGGGTGATGGTCATCAGCAGCAGGTCGTAGGTTTGCGTATCGAACAGGCCCTGATCCTTGCCCAGCTTGAATACCACGAAGGCGAACTCGCCGCCGGCTGCCAGCACCATGCCCAGGCGCAGCGCGCTTGCACTGTTGAGGCCACCGGCCAGGCGGCCGACGCCGATCAGCAGCACCAGCTTTACCGCGATCAACAACAGGGTCAGGCCCAGCAGCACCAGCGGCATGTCCACCAGCAGGCGCAGGTTGGCGCCCATGCCGACACTGATGAAGAACAAGCCCAACAGCAGGCCCTTGAACGGTTCAATCTGCGATTCCAGTTCATGACGATACTCGGAGTCCGCCAGCAGCAGGCCGGCCAGGAAGGCGCCGAGAGCCATGGAGATTTCCGCCTCTTCCATCAGCCAGGCGGTGCCGATCACCACCAGCAATGCGGTGGCGGTGGACACTTCCGGCAGGCCGGTGCGGGCCACGGTACGGAACAGCGGGCGCAACAGGTAACGACCACCGACGATGACGATGGCGATGCTGGCGAACACTTTCAGGCCATGTTCGAGGCTGTCGCCATGGCTGGTGTCCGGGCCACTGGCGGCCAGCAACGGTACGAGGGCAATCAGCGGGATTGCAGCGATGTCCTGGAACAACAGGATGGCAAAGGCCAGGCGGCCATGGGGCGCATTGAGCTGCTTGCTCTCGGCCAGGCTCTGCAAGCCAAGGGCGGTGGAAGACAGTGCCAGCCCCAGGCCGAGCACGATGGCGGCCGGCAGCGTTTGGCTGAAGCCGAACAGGGCGATGGCGCCGATCACCGCGCCGGTCAGCAGCACCTGGGCGGTGCCGACGCCGAACACCGATTTGCGCATCAGCCACAGGCGTCTGGGTGAAAGCTCAAGGCCGATGATGAACAGCAGCAGGACCACGCCCAGTTCGGAGATATGCGCGACGCTTTCGGTATCGCGGATCAGGCCCAGCGCCTGCGGGCCGATGGCCACACCCGCCAGCAGGTAACCGATCACGGCGCCCAGTTGCAGGCGCTTGGCCAGGGGCACTGCGACCACGGCGGCAAGCAGGAAGATGACTGCGGTTTGTAGAAGGCTGCCTTCGTGTGGCATTGCTCGTACTCCTTGAACTGCATGAGGCAGCGCTTTAGGGAACGGATGGCACGTTGCCGAAGCTTATGCCATCGCTGGAAGAGGCGAGCATTTTCGGGTGCTGCGGGAAACAGGACAATTCCAGCCTGGCGGGAAGCATCGTTCTGAAAGTGGAACCTTTGATTGGCCAATCGCGGGGCAAGCCCGCTCCCACGCTTGCGGCTGTGGTAGCGGGCTTGCACCAACCCCTTACTTCAGATGCGTTTTAAGGGCCTGCGCCGCTTGGTCCATGGCTGTGCGCACTGCGGGTACGGCGCTCAGTACATTGAGCAGGCCATAGTCATGGATCATGCCGTTGTAGCGTACTGCAGTCACCGGCACCCCGGCGGCGTCGAGCTTGCGGGCATAGGCTTCGCCTTCGTCACGCAGCACGTCCATTTCGGCAGTCTGCACCAGGGCCGGTGGCAGGCCCTTGAGTTGCTCCAGGCTGGCACGCAGCGGCGAGGCATGGATGTCGTCGCGCTGACGCGGGTCTGTGGTGTAGCTGTTCCAGAACCACTGCATCATGCTGCGGGTCAGGAAGTGGCCCTCGGCGAACTGGCTATAGGAGGCGTTGTTGAAGTTGGCATCGGTCACCGGCCACAGCAGCGCCTGGAAGCGCAGCTTCGGCGTGCCGGCCTCCTTGGCCTTTATCGCCACCACCGCAGCCATGTTGCCGCCGACGCTGTTGCCGGCGACCGCCAGGCGGCTGCCATCGACGCCGATCTCCTGGCCATGCTCGGCGACCCAGCGGGTAGCGGCATAGGCCTGGTTGATCGCGGTGGGGAACTGCGCTTCCGGCGAAGGCGTGTAGTCGACGTATACCGCCGCTGCGCCGGAGCCGACCACAAGGTCGCGGATCAGCCGTTCGTGGGTGGGGTAATCGCCCAACACCCAACCACCGCCGTGGAAGAACATGAACACTGGCAGGTTGCCCGTGGCACCCTCAGGGCGCACTACACGGATCTGCAGTGGCTGGCCATCGACCTGAATGGTGTGGCGTTCAACGCGGATACCCGACACATCGACTTTCACCCCGGCCTGGGCTCCACTCAGTACGGCGCGTGCGTCTTTCGGCGCCAGGGTTTCCAGCGGCTTGCCGCCGCCTGCGGCAAGCGCATCGAGGAAGCCTTGAGTGTTGCGCTCGACGCCAGGGCTGCCGGCGGCGAAGGCGCTGTTCACGGCCAGGGCCAGCAGGCCAGCGGTCAGGGTACGGGACAGTTTCATGTGCGGGTTCCTCTGCGTGCGAGCCGGCGGCTCAGTTCTGGTTGGCAAGGGTGGTGGGCTGGCTGTAGCTCACGGCTTGCAATTGGCCGTTGCTGTCGCGGTAGGTCAGGATGGCGGTGCTGGTGTGGCCCTGAATGGCGGTGGGCGCCTCGACGGTGACCACCTGAGCGATGTCCAGGTTCATCCCGTAGCGGTAGGCGGTGGCTTCGGTGGCGAAGGCCCCGGCGCTGGTTCCGATGGCCAGGGTGGTAACGCCGAGGGCGAGAATTGTGCGAAGGGTCATGATCGTTCTCCAGGATGTGCTGAGTGGGTTTGGCGACTGCTTGCTGCGTGAGATGAATATTGAGCGCAAATAGTTAGTGCGCAAAATATATTTCAGCTATGGAGAAGATTGACGATGTACATGGTCTGTCAGCTGCCTGGTCGGTACTGCATCGCTTCGGCCAGGTGGGCCCGGCCAATGGTCTCGGCCTGCTCCAGGTCCGCCAGCGTACGCGCCACCTTGAGCAGGCGATGGGCCGCCCGCAGCGACAGCGTGAGGCGCTCGCAGGCGGTCTCCAGCCAGGCCTGGTCGGCCGAGGCCAGCGGACAATGTCGGCGCAGGCCTTTGAGGTCGAGGAAGGCATTGGCGCAGCCCTGGCGACGCTGCTGCAGCGCGCGAGCCTCGGCCACGACAGCGGCGACACTGGCGCTGGTTTCGCCACTGGGTTGAATGCCGAGCACGGTATTCTCCCGGGCCACCGTCAGGTGCAGGTCGATGCGGTCGAGCAGGGGGCCGGAGAGTTTGTTGCGATAGCGCTGGATCTGCTCGGGGCTGCAGCGGCAGCGGCCGGTGGGGTCGCCAAAATAGCCGCAGGGGCAGGGGTTCATCGCTGCCACCAACTGGAAGCGTGCCGGGAAGCGCACTCGGTCCCTGGCCCGGGCGATCACGATCTCGCCCGATTCCAATGGCTCGCGCAACACTTCCAGTACGCGCCTCTCGAACTCTGGCAGTTCATCGAGAAACAGCACGCCATGGTGCGCCAGGGTGATTTCGCCCGGCTGCGGGCGGCTACCGCCACCGACCAGTGCCGGGCCCGAGGCGGAGTGATGGGGGTGGCGAAACGGTCGCTGTGGCCAGCTGTCCAGCGGTGCGTGGCCGCTGACCGAGCGGATTGCCGCCACCTCCAGCGCCTCGCGCTCGTCCAGCGGTGGCAGCAGGCCGGGCAGGCGGCTGGCGAGCAGGGTCTTGCCGGTGCCGGGGGGGCCTGTGAACAGCAGGTTGTGGCCACCGGCAGCCGCCAGCAGCAGGGCTCGTTTGGCCGCGGTCTGGCCCTGCACCTCGCTGAGGTCGGGGTAGGGCCGTTGCTCCAGCAGCAAGCCGTTGGCCGCATAGGGTGGCCGCGGCAGTTGCCCGCTCAGGTGCGCCACCAACTCCTGCAGATGCCCCACCGCGTACACCACCAGCCCGCTGGCCAGGCTGGCTTCCTCGGCGTTCTCGCGTGGTACCACCAGCGCCCGCCCGGCGTCGCGTGCCGCCAGCGCGGCGGGCAGCACACCCTGCACTGGCCGCAGCGCCCCGGACAGGGCCAATTCACCCAGGCATTCGATGTCTTCGAGCGCGGCCACCGGCACCTGGCCATTGGCAGCGAGTATCCCCAGGGCGATGGCCAGGTCGTAGCGCCCACCGTCCTTGGGCAGGTCGGCCGGGGCGAGGTTCTGGGTGATGCGCCGGGCCGGGTATTCCAGCCCGGCGTTGACGATGGCACTGCGTACCCGGTCCTTGCTTTCCTTGACCGTGGCCTCGGGCAAACCGACCAGGGTAAGCGACGGCAGGCCGTTGGCCAGGTGGGTTTCGACACTGACGGCGGGTGCCAGCACGCCGACCTGGGCGCGGCTGTGGACGAGGGCGAGGGACATGGGCGCTCCGTGTTCGCATGATTCGGGCCGCATCCTGCGGCCCGGCAAAGCATAGTGGCGGCCCTGGCGGGCACGCTGGAAAGAGTGCGTCGAGGTTTTTCCACGGCCTCACCTAGCAGCGGGCTGCTTGCCGTACACCACCCCAACTCCCTCACCCCGTGCCCGAGCCAGCAGCTCCTCGGTATCGTCGCCACCCGGTAAAGCCAGCACCAGGTCAGGCCGGCTGTCGCGCAACATGAAAACGTTGCGCAGCCGTTCAGCCAGTTTGCCGTGCAACTGCCAGTTGGGCGGGTAGCGGACGATGTCCGCACCGTGCTCCCGTGCCCAGGCTTCGATATCACCCCCCAGGTGCTGGCTGCCGCCGTGTATGAGCACCTGGATCGGTTGCCAGCGCTGCAGTTCGTCCAGCGCCCGACGGCAGCGCTGGTGGTCGGCGTAGTTGCGCCCCGCACAGATCAGTACACGCATGCGCCCCCCTCAGAACCATTGGCCGAAGCGGCGGATGTACAGGGTCTTCATGCCTTGCGCCACCAGGCAGTAGCCCAGCAGGGTGGCGGCCAGCCATGGGAAGTATTCCCACGGCAGCGGCACCAGCCCGACCATCGCCCCCAGCGGCGAGAACGGGATGTAGATACCCAGGCACATCACCAGGCCCGTGGCGAGGATCACCGGCAGCGCCGCCGTGCTCTGCAGGAACGGCACCTTGCGGGTGCGCAGCATGTGCACAACCAAGGTCTGCGACAGCAGCCCTTCGATGAACCAGCCGGACTGGAACAGCGCCTGCATCTCCACGCTGTTGGCCGCGAACACGTACCACATCAGGGCGAAGGTGGTGATGTCGAAGATCGACGAGGTTGGCCCTATCCACAGCATGAAGCGGCCGATGTTGCGGGCATCCCATTTACGCGGCTCGCGCAGGAATTCCTTGTCCATGCGGTCCCAGGGCAGCGACAGCTGGGAGAAGTCGTACATCAGGTTCTGCAGCAGCAGGTGGATCGCCAGCATCGGCATGAACGGGATGAAGGCGCTGGCTACCAGCACCGAGAACACGTTGCCGAAGTTGGAACTGGCGGTCATGCACAGATACTTCATGATGTTGCCGAAGGTTTCGCGGCCTTTGAGCACACCTTCTTCGAGCACCATCAGGCTCTTTTCCAGCAGGATGATGTCGGCCGATTCCTTGGCGATGTCAGTTCCGCTGTCCACCGAAATGCCCACGTCGGCGTCACGCAGGGCTGGGGCGTCGTTGATGCCGTCGCCGAGAAAACCGACGGTGTGGCCGTTGGCCTGCAACGCCTTGAGCACCCGCGACTTCTGCAACGGGGTGAGCTTGGCGAATACCGTACGCTCTTCGACCAGGGCCTTGAGCCGGGCGTCGTCCAGCCGTTCGATGTCCTGCCCAAGCAGTGGCTGGCCGGGCTCCAGGCCCACTTCGCGGCACACCTTGCAGGTGACCACTGGGTTGTCGCCGGTGAGCACTTTCACCTTCACGCCCATTTCTCGCAGCGCAGCAATGGCCGGGCCAGCCGTTTCCTTGGGCGGGTCAAGGAACGTCAGGAAGCCGCGGATCACCAGGCCACACTCGTCAGCGGTGCTGTACTGAGCCTTGCGCTCGGCGGCGGGGATTTCGCGTGTGCCGATCAGCAGCACGCGAAAGCCGTCCTGGTTGAACGCGCTGGCACTGGCCAGTAGTTGCTGGCGCTGGGCCTCGTCGAGGGGGATGCGCTGGCCGTTCTGTTCCACATGGGTGGCGATGGCGAGCATTTCCTCGACCGCGCCCTTGCTGACCAGCAGGTGTTCGCCGAGCGCATCCTTGACGATCACCGACAGGCGCCGGCGAATGAAATCGAAGGGCAATTCGTCGACCTTGGCGTAGGCGTAGGGCGGCTGGAAGCCGCTGTTCTCGCCAGCGAAGCGCAGCACGGCCTGGTCCATCAGGTTTTTCACGCCGCTCTGGTGATGGCTGTTGAGCCAGGCCAGCTCGAGCAGTTGCGGGTCGCTGCGGCCGCTCGGGTCGACATGGTGTTCGAGGATGATGCGGTCCTGGGTGAGGGTGCCGGTCTTGTCGGTGCACAGCACATCCATCGAGCCAAAGTTCTGGATGGCGTTCAGGCGCTTGACCACCACTTTGCGCCTGGCCATGGCCACGGCGCC
Source organism: Pseudomonas sp. EMN2 (assembly GCF_009650555.1). Taxonomy (NCBI): domain Bacteria; kingdom Pseudomonadati; phylum Pseudomonadota; class Gammaproteobacteria; order Pseudomonadales; family Pseudomonadaceae; genus Pseudomonas; species Pseudomonas sp. EMN2. The sequence goes on along the minus strand of NZ_VZZR01000053.1, from coordinate 25,371 downwards.
CTTGGCCAGGTTGGCGCTGACGATCATCGGCAGCATTTCCGGGGTGAGGCCCACGGCCACGGCCAGGGCGAACAGGAAGGCATCGCTCCAGTCACCCTTCACCACACCATTGAGCACGAACACCACCGGCACCATCACCAGCATGAAGCGGATCAGCAGGCTACTGACGCTGTTCACGCCGCGGTCGAAGGCGGTCTGGCTGCGCGAGCCGGCAATCGCCCTGGCCAGCGAACCGAAGTAGGTGCGCTTGCCGGTAGCCACCACCACGGCGCGGGCGCGGCCGCTGACCACGTTGGTGCCCATGAAGCCGATGTTCGGCAGGTCGAGCAGGCTGCCTTCGTCAGTGGCGCTGTCGGCGGCGGACTTCTGCGCGACGTGGCCGAGGGTGTCGTACTTTTCCACCGGCAGCGCTTCGCCGGTGAGCACGGCCTGGCTGATGAACAGGTCGCGCGACTCGATCAGGCGGATATCGGCAGGGATCATGTCACCAGCGACCAACTGCACGATATCGCCAGCCACCAGTTCGTTCATGGGCACTTCGCGCAGCTGCGCGGGGCTGTCGTGGCGCTCGCGACGCAGCACCGTGGCGGTGGTGCGGACCATCGCCTTGAGGGCTTCGGCCGCCTTGCTCGAACGGTATTCCTGCCAGAAGCGCAGCAGGCCGCTGACGCTGACCATGGTCAGGATGATGATCACCTTGGTCAGGTCGAGGTCGTCGAGGTCACCGGCGCGCAGCGGCAGCCAGTAGTCGGTGACGAAGCTGATGGCGGCGAGGGTGAGCAGTACATAGATGAAGGGGTTGTGCAGCGCCTTGAGCAGTTGCACCAGGGCCGGTTGCGGTTTGTCGTGGGCGACCTCGTTGGCGCCGTCGCGCTGCAGGCGCTTGGCGGCCTCGTGCTCGGTCAGGCCGAGCTCGCTGGCGTCGAGGTTGGCGAGGGTGACGGCCAGGCCGTTGCGCGCCTCACGGGCGGCACGCATGGACAGGCGGGCGTCCGCAGTTGTGGTGGTGTTGCGGTCTTTGACGGTCATCGGGCTGTGCTCCTGCCGCAGGAGGCGGCACGAAACACAGTCGACTCACGGTTGGGCGGGTGAGTGCGCGTGTTTCGGGCCGCGATCAATCGATCGGTAAAAAAGCTTGTTTATCCGGCGCTTGAACGTTCGCTGGCGCATGCCGGGGTTAATGTCGGCAGCGAACTTTCTACTGGCTGAGTCCATGGTGCTGTTATTCCTCTGGAAACTTTCAGGCAATAAGAGTCCTGCGAACTTTAATAATTAAAAGTTCGTGTCTTATTGATGGCTATTCAATATGTAAGTGGCGACGCGCCCGTCAGCCGAAACACAACAAGGCGCGCCATCGACTCGGCGGTTCCTGGCCGTCGTCGGCATGCCAGTGCAGGCGCAGGCTGCCGTTACCGGGTTGCGATAGCCAGGTGGCACGCAGGCGAGAGCCACGCGCGACGGGGGCGGGGAAGGGCGGCGGGGCCGCATGGGCAAAGGTGTGCAGCGCCCCAAGGCGGGCGTGCATCTGTGTACGGATAAAGGTGATGAGGTTCATGAGCTTGCCTCCGACCGGGCTGGCACCCGGGGCGGCAAGCTACGGCGGAGCATCAGGCTCTGGCGCGGCTTGCCCAGCCAGGGAGGCGGGCCCGGAGTTCCGGTTCAAGTGCCTGACAGCCAGAGGCGGTCAGGCAGCGACTAGATACTGTGTCCATTGAATTCTTCGTGAGTTGAAATAAAGGCCCGCTTTTCGGGGCGGGTGAACTTTATGCAAAGCATAGCGGGCAAGTCAACCCGCAAGGTGAAACTGAATTAAGTTTCACCTTGTTTAATCGGTGCAACTGTATGTAGGAAATTCCAACGGCAGGTTGCGTTCCCTGCAGGAGCGGCAGGGCCGCTCCAGAGACGGGATGATTATTCCTCTGACGCCGGCGCTGGCGCTATCCGCGCTTCCAGCTCGGCAAACTGTTTCTCCAGCGCTTCAAGGCGGGCGCGGGTGCGGGCCAATACCACCATCTGGCTGTCGAACTCCTCGCGGCTGACCAGGTCGAGTTTGCTGAAGGCGCCCTGCATCAGCACCTTGAACTGGCTTTCCAGTTCGGCGCGAGGCTGTGCGGTGTCGCCGCTGAACAGGCGCGAGGCCTGGTCGCTCAGGGCATCGAGAAAGGCTTTGGGCGCGAGCATGTCTGGCTATCCGCTGATCTGTGAAAGGGCAGCAGTGTAGCACGCCGCATTTGCCGGCCCGCGCTGCACACTTTTTGCGCAGGGCGGCCAAAGGTCGCGCACCGAAGTTGTGCAGCTTTTCCCTGCTGGCGACTGGCCAATCCCGACTGTTTCACGCAACTACCTGTTTTCTGGTGTTTTCCCGGAGCTGGCAAGGTTTCTGCAAAGACCTGGGTGAGCCATGCACTGATGCAGTCCGTTGTGATCAGGCAGTGCGTAGCCCAGTGGTACGGCCCTTGGTCACCGCCACAAGGTGTCGCGGCGGGGAGGATGGAGCCGACGACGCGTTACAAAGACAGGCGCTGCGCTTAGACTTGAGACGGGTTTGTTTTCCTGGGGCAAGTCCACCAAATCGGGAGAGAGTTTCATGAAGCTAGTCACTGCCATCATCAAGCCGTTCAAGCTGGACGACGTGCGCGAGTCGCTGTCGGAAATCGGCGTGCAGGGCATCACCGTGACCGAAGTCAAAGGCTTCGGCCGGCAGAAGGGTCACACCGAGCTGTATCGCGGCGCCGAATACGTGGTCGATTTCCTGCCCAAGGTGAAGATCGATGTCGCCATCGACGACAAGGACCTTGATCGGGTGATCGAGGCCATCACCAAGGCGGCCAACACCGGCAAGATCGGTGACGGCAAGATTTTCGTGGTCAATCTGGAGCAAGCGATCCGCATCCGTACCGGCGAAACCGATACCGACGCGATCTAAACGCTACAAAAAAGCCTCACCAAACCCAACGCCCCAGGAGAAAACAACATGACTCTGCGTAAGATCGCAGGGCTAGGAGCCCTATTGTCCCTCGTAATGCCAGGGCTGGCCCTGGCCGAGGAAACTGCCGCCCCGGTGCTCAACTCCGGCGACACCGCCTGGATGCTCACCTCGACGGCGCTGGTCCTGTTCATGACCATCCCGGGCCTGGCCCTGTTCTACGGCGGCATGGTGCGTTCCAAGAACGTGCTGTCGGTGATGATGCAGTGCTTTGCCATCACCGGGCTGATCAGCATCCTGTGGGTAATCTACGGCTACAGCCTGGCATTCGATACCGCAGGTATGGAAAAGGGCGTGCTCAACCTGAATTCCTTCATCGGTGGCTTCTCCAAGGCCTTCCTCAACGGCGTCACGCCGTCGGGCCTGACCTCTGCCACCGCGTTGTTCCCGGAAGCGGTGTTCATCACCTTCCAGATGACCTTCGCCATCATCACCCCGGCGCTCATCGTCGGTGCCTTTGCCGAACGCATGAAGTTCTCGGCAATGCTGATCTTCATGGGCGTGTGGTTCACCCTGGTCTATGCGCCGATCGCGCACATGGTCTGGAGCGGTGACGGCGCGCTGATGTGGGATTGGGGCGTACTGGACTTCGCCGGCGGCACCGTGGTGCACATCAACGCTGGTATCGCCGGCCTGGTCTGCTGCCTGGTGCTGGGCAAGCGCAAAGGCTACCCGACCACGCCGATGGCGCCGCACAACCTAGGCTACACCCTGATGGGCGCGGCCATGCTGTGGATCGGCTGGTTCGGCTTCAACGCCGGCTCCGCCGCCGCCGCCAACGGCACCGCCGGCATGGCGATGCTGGTCACCCAGATCGCTACCGCCGCCGCCGCCCTGGGCTGGATGTTCGCCGAGTGGATCTTCCACGGCAAACCGAGCGCACTGGGCATCGCCTCGGGTGTGGTCGCCGGCCTGGTCGCCATTACCCCGGCCGCCGGTACCGTCGGCCCGATGGGCGCGCTGGTGATCGGCCTGGTCTCGGGCGTGGTCTGCTACTTCTGCGCCACCAGCCTCAAGCGCAAGATGGGTTACGACGACTCGCTCGACGCCTTCGGCGTACACGGTATCGGCGGCATCGTCGGTGCGCTGCTCACCGGTGTGTTCGCAGCGCCGGCCCTGGGCGGCTTCGGCGCGGTCACCGACATCGCCGCGCAGTTCTGGATCCAGGCCAAAGGCGTGCTCTTCACCGTGATCTACACCGCCATCGTCACCTACGTGATCCTCAAGGTGCTGGACCTGGTGATGGGCCTGCGGGTCAGCGAAGAAGAAGAGTCGGTCGGCCTCGACCTGGCTCAACACAATGAGCGCGGCTACAACCTGTAACCGCCACGCTGGAAAACTTGCCCGGTTCGCCGGGCATTTTTTTGCCTGTAATTTGCCGTTTTACGCCCGGCAAACGGTTTCGCTGTCCTGTACGCGACGTTGGTAGAAAACTTACAAGTCATTGGGCGTTTCTGGTGCTTTGCTTTTTCTGCGAGCGCGCTAGAATGCGCGCCGAAGGGTGTGGGACGAGTAACCCGCACACTTCGCCACCCTTTGCTAGGCTTGCAGTAGCCTGTGGCCAGCCAGGGTCAGAACAGTTTTGTCAGGCCTTGCCAGGAGCAGGGTCTGCTGGGTGCCGGGCCTCCCATCAGGAGGTGGACACCCGAGGCAGTGGCCAACCCACGGCCAGTTGAATTTTCACCGGTGCCTGCCGTCTACGGTGCACCGGTCTATAACTAACCTGCTTTTCGCAAGTCATGAGGTAGAACATGAGCGACGACGATCTGGAAAATGATGACCTCGAAGTAGGTGACGAAGACGAGGGTGATGAAGGCCTCGAAGCGGCAGCCGACGATGGTGCCGAGGATGCTGGCGATGACGACAGCAGCCCCGCGCCGACTGCCAAGGGCAAGTCCAAGGCGGCTGTTTCGGTAGACGAAATGCCGAGCATGGAAGCCAAGCAGAAGGAGCGTGATGCCCTGGCCAAGGCGATGGAAGAGTTTCTTTCGCGCGGTGGCAAGGTGCAGGAAGTCGAGGCCAATGTGGTCGCCGACCCGCCCAAGAAGCCGGACAACAAGTACGGCAGCCGCCCTATCTGAGTGGCTGAAAGCAAAAAAGCCCGCCGTCGCTGCGGGCTTTTTTGTGGCTGTGAGATTTGTGTCGCCTGTACCGGCCCAATCGCCGGCAAGCCGGCTCCCACAGGAATTTGTGGGAGCCGGCTTGCCGGCGATTGGGCCGCAAAGCGGCCCCGGTCAGCGCCAGCGGGCGAGTACGTCGGGCAACTGCGACAACCGCTGAATCTCGGCATCCGGCGCTTGCTCGCCCGCCCAGGCCTTGTGCTGTGGGTTGAACCACACCGCGCGCAACCCGGCCCGTTGTGCCCCGGCGATGTCGTCGCCTGGGTGGTCGCCGATGTGCACCGCCGCCCCTGCGTCCACGCCACCCAGTTTCAGGGCCTCCATGAACGGTGCCGGATCTGGCTTGCCTACGCCCAGATCCTCGGCGCACAGGGCAAAGCGGAAGTAGTCCGCCAGCCCGAGCCGGCGCACGTCGGCGTTGCCATTGGTGACCACCCCGAGCGTGTACTGGTGGCGCAGGATCTCCAGCACCGGCTGTACCTCGGGAAACACCTCGACCTGGTGCCGCGCATGGAGAAACACCTCGAAGCCTTCGTTGGCCAGTTCCTGGGCGTGCTTCTCGCTGTAGCCGACCTCTTCCAGGGCGTGGAACAGCACACGCCTGCGCAGGGCGCTGATGCGGTGTTTGAGGCCGGGCTCGGCCTGCACCAGGCGCTCACGGATGGCGAACAGGTGCTCGACCGGCACCGCGCCAAGCACCGGTGCATTGGCGGCGAGCCAGTCGCGCAGGACGATCTCGGCAGTGGCGATGACTGGCGCGGTGTCCCACAGCGTGTCGTCCAGGTCGAAGGTGATCAGCTTGATGCTCATGAGTCTGTGCCTTTGCTGCGTTTGGCCCGAGGGTGGGCGCTGTCGTACACCGCGGCCAGGTGCTGGAAGTCCAGGTGGGTGTAAATCTGCGTGGTACTGATGTCGGCGTGGCCGAGCATTTCCTGTACCGCGCGCAGGTCCTGGGACGATTCCAGCAGGTGGCTGGCGAAGGAATGGCGAAGCATGTGCGGATGCAGGTGCTGGCCAAGCTCGCGCTCGCCAGCGGTCTTGACCCGCAGCTGAATGGCCCGCGGGCTGAGGCGCTTGCCCTGGCGGGTGATGAACACCGCGCCGTCCCGGGGCCCGCCGATGCCACGCAGGCGCAGCCACGCCTGCAGCGCCTCGCGCGCCTTGCGTCCGACCGGCAGTACGCGGCTCTTGCTGCCCTTGCCTTGCACCTGTACCAGCCCGGCGGCCAGGTCGAGGTACTCGAGGTCGAGGCCGGCCAGTTCCGACAGGCGCAGGCCGGAGGAGTAGAACAGTTCGAGGATGGCCTGATCACGCCGGGCGATGAAGTCATCGTCGACGCCGCCATCGAGCAGCTGCAGCGCGCGGTCGGTGTCGAGCACCTTGGGCAGGCGCCGCTCGCCCTTGGGGGGCGCCAGGCCATCGGCCGGATCGTGCTGGCACAGGCCTTCGCGGTTGAGGTAGCGGTACAGCCCGCGCACCGCCGAAAGCAGGCGTGCCAGGCTGCGTGAGGACTGCCCGTGATGGTGCTGGCGCGCCACCAGTTGGCGCATTTGCTGGACTTGCAGCGCCGGCCAGCCGCCAATGCCTTGGCTGTTGCAGTAGGCAATGACCTTTTCCAGGTCGCGGCGGTAGGCCAGCAGGGTGTGTTCGGACACCTGGCGCTCGTTGCGCAGGTGCGCGCAATAAGCCTCCAGCTGGGTTTCCATCAGCGCACCGAGCGTAGCGTCTGGGTGAAGCGCGGCACCACGCGGCCCAGCACTTCGGCGATGTAGCTGAGGAACAGGGTGCCGACGCTGCTCTTGTAGTGCTGCGGGTCGCGGCTGCCGATCGCCAGCACGCCATGCAGGCCCTGGTACTCGAGGGTGGCCACGGCGCTGGAACCGACTTCCTTGTGCTGGTCATTGCCGAACAGGAAGGCCAGCTCGTGCTCGCGCAGGCTGCCGCTGATGGTCTTGCCGCCACCGATCAGCCCGCCGATGGCCTGCTGGGCCTCGCTGCCGGACACCCAGCGGCCGACCGGCGCGGCGTTCTCGCCGAACAGGATCAAGCTGACGAAGGGCACCTTGAACTCCTGGCGCAGGCTGTCTTCAACGGCCATCACCACTTCTTCCAGGCTGCCGGCATCCAGCAGGTCGAGGATCAGCCGGCGGGTCTTGTCGAACAGCCGGTCGTTGTCGCGGGCCACGTCCATCAGTTGCGACAGGCGATGGCGCATTTCGATGTTGCGGTCACGCAGCAGCTTGAGCTGGCGCTCCACCAGCGACACGCTGTCGCCGCGCTGGTGGGGGATGCGCTGCTCGATCAGCAGCTCGTCATGCTCGGCGAAGAACGTGGGGTGGGCGCGCAGGTAGGCGACCACCGCGTCGGCGTCGAGCTCGGGTACAACGTGCGGCTGTTCAGTCATGGCGGCTACTCGCTTAAAGACGAACCTGTCCTTCGAATACACGTACGGCCGGGCCGGTCATCAATACCGGCTGGCCGGGGCCAGCCCACTCGATGCTCAGGCGCCCGCCGGGCAGGTCGATGGTCACCGGCGAGTCCATCCAGCCCTGGGCGATGGCCGCGACGGCGGCGGCGCAAGCGCCGGTGCCGCACGCCTGGGTCTCGCCCGCGCCGCGCTCCCACACCCGCAGGTTGGCGCGGTGGCGGTCGATGACCTGGATGAAGCCGGCATTGACCCGCTGCGGGAAGCGCGGATGGTGCTCGATCTTCGGTCCCAGTTCATGCACCGGCGCGCTGCGCACGTCATCGACGCGCAGCACCGAATGCGGGTTGCCCATCGACACGGCAGCGATCTGGTGCACCTGGCCGTCGACTTCCAGCGGGTAGCTCGAAGCCTGCTCATCGGCGATGAACGGGATGTCGGCCGGGACGAAACGCGGCGGGCCCATGTCGACACAGATCTGGCCGTCGTTGCGCACGTCCAGCTCGATGATGCCGCTCTTGGTTTCGACGCGGATACGTTTTTTCGCGGTCAGGCGTTTGTCCAGCACGAAGCGGGCGAAGCAGCGCGCGCCGTTGCCGCATTGCTCGACCTCGGAGCCGTCGGCGTTGAAGATCCGGTAGCGGAAGTCCACGTCCGGATTGTTCGGCGCTTCGACGATCAGCAGTTGGTCGAAGCCGATACCGGTGTTGCGATCACCCCATTGCTTGGCATGCTTGGGCTGGATATGCGCGTGCTGGCTGACCAGGTCGAGGACCATGAAGTCGTTGCCAAGCCCGTGCATTTTAGTAAAGCGCAGCAGCATGGGTTCACTCCGGCAGCAGGCTTTCGCCGGCGAACAGTTCAGCGATGGTTTCGCGGCGACGCACTTCGAAGGCCTGGTCGCCATCGACCAGTACTTCGGCGCAGCGGCCACGGGTGTTGTAGTTCGAGCTCATGACGAAACCATAGGCGCCGGCGGACTGCACGGCCAGCAGGTCGCCTTCGGCCAGGTTCAGCACACGGTCCTTGCCGAGGAAGTCGCCGGTCTCGCAGATCGGTCCGACCAGGTCGTAGGCCCGGCCTTCACCTTCACGGGGCCTGACCGCACTGACGCCCATCCAGGCCTGGTACAGGGCTGGGCGGATCAGGTCGTTCATCGCCGCATCGATGATGGCGAAGTCCTTGTGCTCGGTGTGCTTGAGGTATTCCACGCGGGTCAGCAGCACGCCGGCGTTGGCCACGATGTAGCGGCCCGGTTCGAACACCAGGGCCAGGTCACGGTCGCCGACGCGTTCGCGGATGGCCTTGATGTAGTCGGCCACCAATGGCGGCTGCTCATCGCGGTAACGCACACCGACACCGCCGCCCAGGTCCAGGTGGCGCAGGTGGATGCCGCATTCGGCAAGGCGATCGACCAGCACCAGCAGGCGGTCCAGCGCATCGAGGAACGGCTCGACGGTGGTCAGCTGCGAACCGATGTGGCAGTCGACGCCGACCACTTCCAGGTTTGGCAACTGCGCGGCGCGCACGTAGATGGCTTCGGCATCGGCGATGGCGATACCGAACTTGTTCTCTTTGAGGCCGGTGGAGATGTACGGGTGGGTGCCGGCATCGACATCCGGGTTCACCCGCAGCGACACCGGGGCCACCTTGCCCAGCTCGGCGGCTACCACTTGCAGGCGCTCGAGCTCGTCGGTGGATTCGACGTTGAAGCAGTGCACGCCGACTTCCAGGGCACGACGCATGTCTTCGCGGGTCTTGCCGACACCGGAGAACACCACGCGATCGGCCCGCCCGCCGGCTGCCAGTACGCGCTCCAGTTCACCGCCGGAGACGATGTCGAAGCCCGAACCCATCCGCGCCAGCAGGTTCAGCACGGCGAGGTTGGAGTTAGCCTTGACCGCGAAGCAGACCAGGTGCTCGACACCCTGCAGGGCATCGGTATAGCTACGGTACTGGGCCTCGATGTGGGCGCGCGAATACACGTAGGTGGGGGTACCGAAACGCTCGGCAATGGCTGTCAGGCCCACCCCTTCCGCGAACAGCTCGCCGCCACGGTAGTTGAATGCATCCATGGGATTTCCTTACTGCGCGGGAGTCTGCTCGGGCTGCTCCAGCTCGTCTTGCTGTTCGGCCGGCTGGGCGTGCTTGTGCTGCTGGTGCGACTTGCTCGGGCCTTTGCCGTCCTTGCCGTCTTCCGGCAGGTACAGGGGGCCCTTCTGACCGCAGGCCGAAACGAGGCAGGCAACCGCGACCAGCGCCGCGAGGGAGGAAATCAGGCGCTTCATTGGTGAAATCCTTTGAAATAAGCAGTATTGCGCCCGAGTATACCGAGCGACCACCCGATTGCCTATGCAAGGACCGGCCCGCCGGGCGGCGTTATTCTTGAGCTTTCGGTGCCGCTCCTGCGCGGGTAAACCCGCGCCCACGGGAGCGTTGTGGGGGCGGGTTTACCCGCGAAGGGGGCCGCCCAGGCATCCGCTAGTCTTTGCATTCAACTGCTGGCGCCCGTATCTTCCCCGCCTTGCTTGCAACACAGTCATTTTTCGAGGTCCATGCACATGAGTTTGAGCGAAGCGCGTTTCCACGACCTGGTCGACGCGACCCAACAGGCCCTGGAAGACCTGTTCGACGAGAGCGGTCTGGACCTGGACATGGAAAACTCTGCCGGTGTCCTGACCATCAAGTTCGACAACGGCAGCCAGCTGATCTTCAGCCGCCAGGAGCCACTGCGCCAATTGTGGCTGGCGGACAAGTCCGGCGGTTTCCACTTCGACTACGACGAAGAGAACGGCAAGTGGACCTGCGAGAAAACCGAGGAACTGCTCGGCGAGATGCTCGAACGCATCGTCTGGGAACGTGCCGGCGAGAAGCTGGACTTCGACGAAATCTGATATGAGCAGCCAGCCTCGGCCCCCTAAACCGCTGTACAGCAATGTCAGCCCTGCCGTGCCGTCACCCTGCATCAGCGTGTGCCGCCTCGATGAACACAAGGTCTGCACCGGCTGTCATCGCCATGTCGAGCATATCCGCGAGTGGCGTGCGGCCGACGACGACCGGCGCCGGCAGATCTGCCGCGAGGCTCTGGCCCTGAAAGCGCAGGCCCAGGCATAACCCTATTGATGCTGCGGGCTTGAGTATTTGCCCTGCTGTGGTAGTGTCGGGTCTTGCGTCGGTGACGCCACAGCATTCACAAACCCCGCCCTTGGGCGGGGTTTTGCTTTATCTGCCTCAAGCAAATTGCCTGTTCAAAGGAGTCTGACTGGATCATGAGCACCAAGCCTTCCCTCACCCTCACCCGATTGGACGTACAGCGTCTCGAGCGCCTGATCGACAGCCTCGATGAAAGCACCCCGGGTGTGCTCGCCCTGCAGGACGAGCTGGACCGCGCCGAACAGGTGGTCGGTCACGAAGAGGTGCCGGCTGGCGTGGTGACCATGAACTCGCGCGTGCACTGCCGCGAGATCGCCAGCGGCAAGGACTACCACCTGACCCTGGTCTATCCGAAGGACGCCGGCCCGGAAGGCAATGTCTCCATCCTGGCGCCGATCGGTTGTGCGTTGCTGGGGCTGTCGGTGGGTGACCAGATCGACTGGCCGGCCCCCGCTGGCAAGACCCTCAAGCTCGAACTGCTGGCCGTGGAATACCAGCCGGAAGCGGCGGGTGATTTCGACCTCTGACGCAGGCCTTGGGCCTCAGGGCTCCAGCGCCGCCTGCAGTTGCTCCAGGCCATCGTTCAAGGCTTGCTCGAGCTCGCGCTTGTAGCGCAGGCACAGGCTCGTTGAGCCGGGGTCGTCGCCGAGCAGATCGGACAGGTCCAGGTCGGTGATGTAGCAGCGGTAGCTGCTGGCGCCGTGGCGCTGGCGCAGGATCTGCCGGGCGACCACGGCATACAGCTGGTCGCCGTGCTCCAGCTCGGAATACTCCTGTTGATCGCAATAGAGCGTGACGTGCACGGCGCCGCCCGCACCGCCCTGCACAATCGCCTGGACCTCGTAGTAAGGCTGGCTGCGGCCGTCCAGCGGCGCTTGGCGTGGCTCCAGGCTGCGAGCCTTGCCCAGGCCTGAAGGCAGCAACTGGCAATAGGTGATCTCCAGCGCCGCTTGCTGCAGGCTCTCCAGTGGCAGTTGGGCATCGCGGCGGATCACCATCGACTGCAAAAAGCGATGCAGTGGCAACAACAGGTGATGCTCGTCCTGCAGCGCCACGCGCTGCTGCCACAGCACGTTGTGCTCATCCAGCACATACAGGTCGGCCCAGCCATCGAGCAGGCGGTAGAACACCTGGATACAGCCTGGCCGGCCTTGCTCCAGGACCAGCGGCAGGTCGTGGTCCTGCAGCGCGTTGGTGTCCAGGTGCAGTGGGCTGTAGGCGCTGCGGACCTCGCCCAGCGCCGCCAGCACGGCATCGTGGCCGTCGAGGGTAGCCAGGCTGACCTGCCCCGGCAGCAGCTCCAGCACATGGGTGTGCTGGGCCACCTGCAACAGGTAACGGTGGTTGAGGCCTTGGTCGAGCAGCCGTTGCGCGGTCGCGAAGATCTCTTCTACCCGTTGACCGATGGCCTGGGCGCGGTTGTGACAGTAGCAGCGCACCCGCAGCCGCGGGCGGTGGCCACGCCGGCCAAGGCTGTTGAGGTGGTCACGCAGGCAGCGCATCAGGGCATGCTCGCCGTCATAGCGCTGCACCAGCACCTCGTTCCAGCTGTTGAGGGTGATCTGGTCGAGGGTCAGCACCAGGTTTTCGCGCACCCCGGCGTAGCTGAGCGAGTCGGTGCGCTCGGTGGTCATCAGGATGTTCAGGTCGCGGTGGTGGCGCAGCGGGTCGACACCGACGTTGACCAGCAAAAGGATTTCGTCGGCCACGCTCGGTTGCAGCAGGCGAGCCTCACTGACCGTCTCCAGCGGCAGCACGATGCTCTGCTGCAGGCTGCCGATCAGGTTGAACAGCTCGAAATCATTGAGATCGCTTACCCCCGGGTGCAGAGCAATCCGCGTGCTGCTGTCGATCACCCCGTTGCGGTGGGCCCAGGTGAGCAGTTCGAGCAGTTCGCGGCAGCGCTTGATCGGGCTGAAGTGCTCCCATTCGTGCACCCCCAGGTTGCCGTTGTACAGCCCCCAGTGATGCGTGCCGGGCTCCTTGCGGTTGGCCGACTGCACCAGGGTCAGGGTGTCTTCGGCCAGGTCCGGGGCGATACCCGGGTTGATCACTTCGATCTTCCCGGCGCGGCGTTCGAAGGCGGCGTACAGGCGCCGGCCGAGCACGTTGAGTTCGCGCGGGTCGGCGCGGCTGTCGGCCTGTTGGGTGCGGGCAAACTCACTGAGGAAGCGGTAGCTGTGGTTGAGTTCGGCCACCAGCTCACGGCGCTCGACGGCCACCTGGCGCACCTTCCATTGGCTGCGGCTGTCGAGCAGGGCCAGCTGGCGCTCGTCCCAGCCCCACTCCTCGGCCAGCTTCGCCAGCAGGCGGCGTTGCCAGCCACCGCTGCGCGAGGCGAGGTTGCTGAGCTTCTTGTTCACTTTCAGGTACAGGCTGCGCCGCACCCGTTCCAGGCGGGCGGTTTCGCCGCGTTGCAGCAGGTAAGCTTCGATGCGCCGGTAGACCATCACGTAGGGGTCGAGCGCGTCCAGCTCCAGCTGGTTGGCGAACACCGCCTGCTTGAAGTCCAGGCTCAGGCAGCGCACCTGTGGGTGTTCGCTGGCGTAGACCTCGGTGAGCAGCAGCTTGAGCAGCGACTTGTAGGGCGAGTCGATGCCCTTGAACAGCTGCCACAGCCCGGCGCCCACGTATTCCTCCTGGGGAATGTGCGCCAGGTGGCCCAGGTCGATATCGTCACGGGCTCGAATGAAGCGCTTGGACAGCAAGGTCTGGGTGTAGTCGCGGTAGTTGTGCTCCTGGTAGACCGGCACCAGCCACCACAGCGGGGTGCGCCCGGCCAGCCAGATGGCGGTGCGGTAGAACTCGTCGAGCAGCAGGTAGTGCTGGGTGGTGCCGCAGTCGTCCGAGCTGAGCTGGCTGTCGCGCGCGCCCTGCACGAAGCTCTGCGCATCGATCAGGAAGCAGTGCACCTCGGCCCCCTGGCTGGCCGCCCAGGCCTCGAGCAACTGGCATTTGCGCCGCAATTCGCCCAGGGCCTGTTCGCTCAGGTCTGCGGCGTGGCACACCCACACATCCATGTCGCTTTGCTCGGCCTGGGCCAGGGTGCCCAGGCTGCCCATCAGGAACAGCCCGTGGATGGGTTGCGGTGGGTTGCCGTGGCGGGCCTTGTAGGTGAACGAGCGGGTCAGGCGCTGGGCTTCGGCCAACAATTCGGCATCGGGCTCGAAGCCCGAGACACCGGCGGGCGTGGTACCCGATACATAGCCTGGCAGCAGTGGATGGTTGACGTGGAAGAACAGCGGCAACAGCGTGATGACCTGTTGCTGGCGCGTCGACAGCCCTTCCATGGCGCGCCCCAGGCGCCCCTGGCTGACCTTCAGGAAGCGCGCACGCAGCCGCGACAGCTCCTTGCGGTCGATGCCTTGGGCGATGTCGGGGCGAATTTCGTGAGGGTGGTTCATTGCGCACTCAGGCGGGCTGCGGAGCAGTGGCGAGTTTAGCCTGAGTGATGCGGTCGGATAAGGGGTTGGTGGCTTTTTGGCGTCAGATTTACAGCGCCTGTTTGCGGCATATCGCGGGGCAAGCCCGCTCCCACGAGACGTGAGGGCGGGCTTGGCGAAATCAGGCCGGCTGTGGCGCCTTGAGGATGGTCAGGAGCAACTGGACGCTTTCGGCGGCATCGTTGCCCAGGCTGGTGAGGTAGCCACCATCCGGCTGGTCGGTGAGCTCTTTTTCATACAGGCGCTGGGCAGCGGCGATAAGGGCGGGGGAGGCATGGCTGCCAACCTTGATGCCTTCCTGGTGATTGCCCAGGTTGAACAGGGCGAGTACTTCCAGTTCGGCGATCAGTTCGGGGGTGAAGGACATAGGGCGACTCCTGACTTCCAGACAAGGATGAAGTCAGGAGTGTAGTCAGGGTTACTCGATGTCGCCTTGATCCGCCTCAGGTGGCAGCTCCGGCAGGGCGCGCAGGGCGGTTTCGTACCACTCGGTGTCGAACGCACGGTCTTCGTCGAGCATGGCGTCGATCTCGATGGCCAGCACGTGGGCCATGAGGTTGAGGATGTCTTCACGCTCGTAGCCGACCAGGGTCAGCTTGTTGAACGTGGCCTTGGCCGCGGGCGGTTCGCCGCTTTCGATCTGGTTTTCGATGGCCTGGGTCAGTGTGGCCTCGGCGAAGTCTTCTTCATCATTGCTGTCGATGTCTTGGGGTTCGCTCATGGCGGTGCTCCTGTGGTGAGGCGCACAGTGTGCCATGCCCGCTTCGGCAATGCCCGGCCATCGACCGCGCCCATGACGCTGGCCATGGTTGGGTAAGGGCGCTATAACAGCCCGGCCATCCCCACACGGCCTGGAGGCTGTCTCAATGCTCAAGCTTCATGGATTCGCGGTCAGCAACTACTACAACATGGTCAAGCTGGCGCTGCTGGAGAAAGGCTTGCCGTTCGAAGAGGTACTGTTCTTCGGCGGCCAGGCGCCCCAGGCCCTGGCGGTGAGCCCGCGCGGCAAGGTGCCGGTGCTGGAGACCGAGCATGGTCTTCTCAGCGAGACCGGTGTGATCCTCGACTACATCGAGCAGACCCAGCCCGGCAAGGCGCTGCTGCCCGCCGATGCCTTCGGCCAGGCCAAGGTCCGTGAGCTGCTCAGGGAAATCGAGCTGTATATCGAGCTGCCGGCGCGTACCTGCTATGCCGAGGCGTTCTTCGGCGCGGCGGTGGAGCCGCTGATCAAGGAGCGGGCGCGGGCCGACCTGCTGGCAGGCTTTGCCACCCTCAAGCGCAATGGCAAGTTCGCGCCTTATGTGGCGGGTGAGCAGCTGACTATCGCCGACCTGATGTTCGCCTTCTCGGTGGACCTGGCTTGTCTGGTGGGCAAGAAGGTGCTGAACATCGATTTCCTGGAGGACTTCCCGCAAGCGAAGGCGCTGCTGCGGTTGCTGGGCGACAACCCGCATATGGCGCGGATCGTGGCGGACAAGGACGTGGCGATGCCGGCGTTCCTGGAAATGGTTAAAAGCGGCAAGCGCTAAGGCCGGAAACGATCGCGGGGCATGCCCGCTCCCACACCTTTCATAGAAGGCGTGGGAGCGGGCATGCCCCGCGACTGGTCCTACGGCTAATCGCTTAACGCGAAGCCAGCAACGCCTTGCCGCGCACCACGGCTGCACGCACCTGCGCCGGCGCGGTACCGCCGATGTGGTTACGGGCATTGACCGAGCCTTCCAGCGTCAATACGGCAAACACGTCCTGCTCGATCTGGTCGCTGAACTGGCGCAGCTCGTCCAGGCTCATTTCGGCCAGGTCCTTGCCAGTGTCGACGCCATATTTCACGGCATGGCCAACGATCTCGTGGCAATCACGGAACGGCAGGCCACGGCGCACCAGGTAGTCGGCCAGGTCGGTGGCGGTGGAGAAGCCGCGCAGGGCCGCTTCACGCATGATCGCGTGCTTGGGCTTGATCGCCGGGATCATGTCGGCAAAGGCGCGCAGCGAGTCGCGCAGGGTGTCGGCGGCGTCGAACAGCGGCTCTTTGTCTTCCTGGTTGTCCTTGTTGTAGGCCAGCGGCTGGCCTTTCATCAGGGTCAACAGGCCGGTCAGGGCGCCGAACACACGGCCGCTCTTGCCACGCACCAGCTCGGGTACGTCCGGGTTCTTCTTCTGCGGCATGATCGAGCTGCCGGTGCAGAAGCGATCGGGCAGGTCGATGAACTGGAACTGGGCGCTGGTCCACAGCACCAGCTCTTCGGAGAAGCGCGACAAGTGCATCATCGCGATGCTGGCGGCAGCGCAGAATTCGATGGCGAAGTCGCGGTCCGAAACGCCGTCCAGCGAGTTGCCGGCCACGGCTTCGAAGCCCAGCAGCTTGCAGGTCAGTTCGCGGTCGATCGGGTAGGTGGTGCCGGCCAGCGCAGCGCTGCCCAGGGGCATGCGGTTGGCGCGTTTGCGGCAGTCGACCAGGCGCTCGTAGTCACGGCTGAGCATTTCGAACCAGGCCAGCAGATGGTGGCCGAAGGTCACCGGCTGGGCGGTCTGCAGGTGGGTGAAGCCGGGCATGATGGTCTCGGCTTCGCGCTCGGCCTGCTCCAGCAGGCCCTGCTGCAGGCGGGTGATCTCGGCCAGGATCAGGTCGATCTCGTCGCGCAGCCACAGGCGGATGTCGGTGGCTACCTGGTCGTTGCGGCTACGGCCGGTGTGCAGCTTCTTGCCGGTGATGCCGATGCGGTCGGTCAGGCGTGCCTCGATGTTCATGTGCACGTCTTCCAGGTCGACGCGCCAGTCGAAACTGCCGGCCTCGATCTCGCCCTGGATGGTCTTCAGGCCATCGATGATGGTGTCGCGCTCGGCATCGCTGAGCACGCCGACCTGCGCCAGCATGGTGGCGTGGGCGATCGAACCCATGATGTCGTGGCGGTACAGGCGCTTGTCGAAATCGACCGAGGCGGTGAAACGGGCGACGAAGGCGTCGACGGGCTCACTGAAGCGGCCGCCCCAGGACTGATTGGTCTTGTCGGTGCTCATGGATTCACTCGTTGAAGGCGTGAACGAAAAAAGTGCCGCGATCATAGCAGGGTTGCGCCCGCCACCGCAGGGGCGCTGGTCGAGAGAATCGTCTGATAGGGCGGGTGCATGGCAGATTCAACGATTGAACGGCAGTGTTCCACGGACCGTCTACAGTTGGACAAAGGACTGGCGGTGAATCTGCCAGGCCAGTGAATCTTTGGCCTTCGCACCGGTCTGTAGCGTGACCGCTTACCAGTCACCCCACACCTGTCTACGCTATACCCGTGCGAGACTCACTCAGGAATCCAGCGCAATTATGAATGTCCTGATCGTTGATGACGAACCCCAAGCCCGCGAACGCCTGAGCCGGCTGCTCGGCGAGCTGGAGGGCTACACCGTGATGGAGCCCAGCGCCACCAACGGCGAGGAGGCCCTGGCATTGATCGAAAGCCTCAAGCCCGACGTGGTGTTGCTCGATATCGGCATGCCGGGCCTCGATGGCCTGCAGGTCGCCGCGCGGCTGTGCGAGCGCGAGGCGCCGCCTGCCGTGGTGTTCTGCACCGGCGATGATGAATACGGCAGCCAGGCTTTCAAGGAAAGCACCCTCAGCCATGTCGACAAGCCGATCCAGCCCCAGACCTTGCGCGACGCGCTGCGCCGCGCAGAAAAACCCAATCGCGCCCAGTTGGCGGCCTTGACCCGGCCTGCCGGTGAAACCGGCGGCCCACGCAGCCACATCAGTGCCCGCACGCGCAAGGGCATCGAGCTGATCCCCCTGCCGCAGGTCATCTATTTCATCGCCGATCACAAGTACGTCACCCTGCGCCACGAGGCCGGCGAGGTCCTGCTCGATGAACCGCTCAAGGCGCTGGAGGACGAGTTCGGCGAGCGCTTCGTGCGTATCCACCGCAACGCCCTGGTGGCCCGCGAGCGCATCGAGCGCCTGCAACGCACGCCGCTTGGGCATTTCCAGCTCTATCTCAAAGGCCTGGACGGCGACGCGCTGACCGTCAGCCGGCGCCATGTGGCCGGCGTGCGCAAGATGATGCAATCGCTGCACTGAGACCTTCCCGATTCTTTCGCGGGTAAACCCGCTCCCACAGGATTGATCGCAATCCTGTGGGAGCGGGTTTACCCGCGAAAGGGCCAGCACGGATTGCTGATCTGAATCTGCGGGCACAACTGGAGGAGCTGTTATCATCAGCGGCATTTCTCTGGCTCGGGGCGTTTCATGTCCACTCGCGAAATCCGTATTGCCACCCGTAAAAGTGCCTTGGCCCTGTGGCAGGCCGAATACGTAAAAGCCCGCCTGGAGCAGGCCCACCCTGGCCTGCTGGTCACCCTGGTGCCGATGGTCAGCCGCGGTGACAAGCTGCTCGACGCGCCGCTGGCGAAGATCGGCGGCAAGGGCCTGTTCGTCAAGGAACTGGAAACCGCCCTGCTCGACAACGAAGCCGACATCGCCGTGCACTCGATGAAGGACGTGCCCATGGACTTCCCCGAAGGCCTGGGCCTGTACTGCATCTGCGAGCGTGAAGACCCGCGCGATGCCTTCGTTTCCAATACCTTCCAAAGCCTCGACGCCCTGCCGGCCGGCAGCATCGTCGGCACCTCCAGCCTGCGTCGCCAGGCCCAGTTGCTGGCGCGCCGCCCCGACCTTCAGATCCGCTTCCTGCGCGGCAACGTCAACACCCGCCTGGCCAAGCTCGACGCCGGCGAGTACGACGCCATCATTCTCGCCGCCGCCGGCCTGATCCGCCTGGGCTTCGAGGACCGCATCACCGACACCATCAGCGTCGACGACAGCCTGCCGGCCGGTGGCCAGGGTGCGGTGGGCATCGAGTGCCGCAGCGCCGACAGCGAGATCCATGCGCTGCTGGCGCCGCTGCACCATGTTGATACCGCCGACCGGGTGGTTGCCGAACGTGCCCTGAACAAGCGCCTGAACGGTGGTTGCCAGGTGCCCATCGCCTGCTACGCGGTGCTCGAGGGCGAGCAGTTGTGGCTGCGTGGCCTGGTCGGCCAGCCATCCGGCGGCACCCTGCTGGTGGCCGATGCCCGCGCCCCGCGCGCCAACGCCGAGGCGCTGGGCGTGCAGGTTGCCGAGGACCTGCTCGGCCAGGGCGCCGAGGCGATCCTCAAGGAAGTCTACGGCGAGGCCGGCCACCCGTGAGCCCCTGGCGCCTGCTGCTGACCCGCCCTGAAGAGGACTGTGCGGCACTGGCGCAGTCACTGGCAGAGGCGGGCATCGCCAGTGCCAGCCTGCCGTTGCTGGCGATCGAAGCGATAGAGCCGGACACGGCGCAGCTCCAGCGCCTGCGCGGCATCGCCCAGGTGCAGGCGATCATCGTGGTGAGCAAGCCGGCTGCGCGCCTGCTGCTCGAGCAGCTCGACCAGGCCGGCATCGTGCCACCGCCTGCGGGCTGGTTCACGGTGGGCGAGGCGACGGCGCGAGTCCTCCAGGGCCGCGGGCTGCAGGTAACCTTCCCGGCGAGCGGCGATGACAGCGAGGCCTTGCTTGGCCTGCCGGCCCTGCGCGAGGCCATCGCGCGGCCTGTGCCCCGTGTCCTGATCGTCCGTGGCGTGGGAGGTCGCGAACTGCTGGCCGAGCGTCTTGCGGAGCAAGGTGCTAGTGTCGATTATCTGGAACTGTATCGCCGCTGCCTGCCGCACTATCCGGCGGGCACGCTGGCGCGCCGCGTCGATGGGGAACGCCTCAATGGCCTGGTGGTCAGCAGTGGGCAGGGTCTTGAACACTTGCAGCAGATAGCGGGAACGGACTGGCCACGGCTTTCATGCCTGCCCTTGTTCGTGCCCAGCCCGCGGGTCGCCGAACAGGCCCGCGCGTTGGGCGCCCGACAGATTGTGGATTGCCGTGGCGCCAGTGCCGCGGCCTTGCTGGCAGCCGTGCAGCGAACCGCTGTACCTGCCCCTTAAGGCGCTAAGCTTGAGCGATGCGCCGCCATGCAAAGGATGGATACGTGAGCGAAACGGTCTTGCCCCACACTGAACAGAAATCGGTGCCCGAGGCGCCGCAAACCACTACCGAACCCGCTCGACGCTCAGGCAGCGGCGTGGCGGTGCTGGCCCTGCTGCTGGGCGCCGCCGGGGTCGCGATCGGCGGCTGGGGTGCCTGGCAGGTGCGCCAGTTGCAAGGCAGCGAACAGGGCCAGGGCGAGCACCTGCAAGCGCTCAACCAGCGGGCCGATGCGTTGCAGCAACGCGAGCAGCAGCTCACCGCACAACTGGCCAGCCTGCCCGCAGCCAGCGAGCTGGAGGACCGTCGGCGGCTGGTGGCGCAACTGCAGGGCGACCAGCAGCGCCTGAGCCAGCGCCTTGAAACCGCGCTCGGCGAAAGCCGCAAGGAATGGCGCCTGGCCGAGGCCGAACACTTGCTGCGCCTGGCCACGCTGCGCCTTTCGGCACTGCAGGACATCGCCAGCGCCAAGGCGCTGGTCGAGGGCGCCGACGAGATCCTCCGCGAGCAGAGCGACCCAGGGGCCTTCGCCGCCCGCGAACAACTGGCGCGCAGCCTGGCCACGCTCAACAGCACCCAGCAGCCGGACCGCACCGGGCTGTTCCTCAAGCTCGCCGCCCAGCGTGAACAAGTGCAGCAGCTCAGTGCCCAGTCGCCGGAGTTCGAGAGTAACGCCGATGCCATGGGCGCACTCACCGCCGACGGTGACGGCGCCAGCCGCTGGTCGCAGTGGTGGGCGGAGCTCTCCAAGTACTTCCAGATCGAGTTCAACGCCGACGACAACGTGCGCCCGCTGCTGTCCGGGCAGTCGCTCAACCAATTGCGCCTGGCGCTCAGCCTGACCATCGAGCAGGCCCAGTGGGCCGCGCTCAACGGCGAAGCCAAGGTCTACACCCAGGCGCTGGACGATGCGCGCAGCGTGCTGCTGGCCAACTTCAACCCCGATAACCCGCAAAGCAAAGCCATGCTCGACAGCCTCAACCAGCTGGCCGAGCAACCGGTGTCGGTGGTGACCCCAGACCTCAGCGAGAGCCTGGCCGCCGTGCAGGCCTACATCCAGCGTCGCCACCTGCCGGCCGAAGCTGAAGGGGCCAAGCCATGAAGCGCGTCTACCTGCTGGCGGTGCTGGCGATCGTCGTCGCCGCAGCGCTGGGCATCGCCATCGCCAAGCACAGCGGCTACGTGCTGATCGCCTACGGCGGCTTCCGCTATCAGTCGGGGCTGTGGGCGGCACTGGGGGCGCTGGTCGGCATCGTCGTGTTGCTGCTGGTGCTGCGCTACCTGGTCGGGCTGGTGCTGACCTCCAGTGGCGTGGTCAACCCCTGGTCGCGGCGCAACCGTGGCCGACGTACCCGGATCGCCATCGAGCAAGGCCAGCTGGACCTGGCCGAAGGGCGCTGGAGCAGCGCCCAGCGCCATCTGCAGCGCGCCGCCGAATCCGAACGGCAACCCCTGCTTTACTACCTTGGCGCCGCCCGCGCCGCCAACGAGCAGGGCCGTGTCGAAGACCGCGACAACCTGCTCGAGCGTGCGCTGGAGCGTCAGCCCCAGGCCGAACTGGCCATTGCCCTGACTCATGCCCAGTTGCAGATGGACCGTGGTGAAAGCGAGGGCGCACTCGAAGCGCTGCAGGCCATGCAGGAGCGTCACCCGAACAACGCCCAGGTATTGCGCCTGCTGCAGCGTCTGCACCTGGAGCGCGATGACTGGCCGGCGCTGATCCGTTTGCTGCCCGACCTGCGCAAGCACAAGGTGCTGCCGGCCAACGAGCTGGCAGAGCTCGAGCGGCGCGCCTGGGGCCAGAACCTTGGCCTGGCGGTCACCCGTGGCACCGACCCACAGACCGCGCGCCAGGCGCTGGAGCGTGCCTGGCAGCAGCTCACCGCGGCGCAGCGCCAGGAGCCAGGGCTGGTGCTGGCCTACGCCGAGCAGTTGCGCCAGCTGGGTGCCCAGGGCGAGGCCGAGCAGGTGTTGCTCGGCGCGCTCAAGCGCAATTACGAAAGCCACCTGGCGCGCCTTTACGGCTTGGTGCGCGGTGATGACCCGGCGCGGCAACTACAGGCTGCCGAGGGCTGGTTGAAAGACCATTCGCAGGACCCCAGCCTGCTGCTGACCCTCGGCCGCCTGAGCCTGCAAAACCGCTTGTGGGGCAAGGCCCGTGATTACCTGGAAAGCAGCCTGCGGCTGCAGCGCAACCCGGAAACCTGCGCCGAACTGGCGCGGTTGCTGGCCGGGCTGGGCGAGACCGAGCGCAGCAACCAGTTGTTCCAGGAGGGGCTGGGGCTGCTCGACGAGCGCCTGCTGGCCCTGCCGCTGCCCGAGGGCGTTCAGGCCTGATAGCTTGCCAAGCCCGCACGCTGGTGCGGGCTTGGCAAGCTGTTTCACATCTTCATGTGGTTGAGTGACTTTTCTCCGCCAGTCGCCGGATTATTCCTACCTTACGCAGCATTGATTCGTTGCTAATCAGCGACTTGTCCCCGCTGTAGCGCCTTGATACAAAGCGCCCCTTTCCTCTACCGTTTCAAGTCACTTTTTCCTTTCGCGGACATCCATTGCCCATGTCGCTGGCCTGCTTGCGCAGCTTGTTTCTTCCCGCTTTCCTGGCCTCGTTCGCCATGCTGGTGGCGTCGTTTCGCCTGGAGTCCATCGTTGGCCTGGTGCCTTGCGCGCTGTGCTTCAGCCAGCGCCTGATGCTCGGGCTGTACGCGCTGATCAGCCTGATGGCAGTCATTCATTTGCCGGGGGTACGCGGCCTGCGCGGTTATGCGTGGCTGACGCTGCTGTGCGCGCTCGGCGGCGCGCTGCTGGCCGGGCGGCATGTCTGGTTGCAAGGCGAGCAGCTGCCGGTGGTGGATTGCCATCTGCCGGTGACGCAGCTGCTGCAGCTGCCGATTGGCGAAATCGCCAGCTTGCTGTTGCTCGGTAGCCCGGATTGCGTATCCATCAGCTGGAGCTTCCTCGACCTGACCTTGCCGGAGTGGAGCCTGCTGGCATTCCTGCTGCTCGCTGCATTGCCGCTGTCGTGGCTACTGGCGTATCGGCTGCGCCAGGGCGCGGCGGGTTGATCCAACGCAATGCGCAAGGTATTGCTCGACCAACGGTGTGTGGGAAAGGGATTAAACGCTTGTATGAACTTTGTGTGCTGCGTACCTTGAAGGCCAAGTCGCACGGGAATAATCTCCCAGCACGGATACCGAAATCACAACTGCACGATGCCGTCCTGCTGATGTCACCTTTGTGCCACGCACTTGTGTCGCGAGGTGCAGCGGCATCTACCCAGAAGGGAAGAGATCGCCATGCTCGATAGTTGCCAGAACGCCCAGGAACGCTGGGGCGGTGTTCACAAGCTGATCGATCGTTGGCTGGAGGAGCGCCAGGAATTGGTGCAAGCCTTCCGCGCCTTGCGCGATGCCAAGCCGGCCTTTGCCGACAAGGACAAGAGCCGAGAGTTCTGCGCGGTGCTGGTCGATTACGTATCGGCCTGGCACTTCGAAGTGTGTGAGCAGTTGGTGGCCGAAGCCAAGGCATTCGACGACGAGAAAGCCCTCAAGCTGGCAGAAGAGATCAACCCTCGCATCAATGACATCACTCAGATCGCCTTGGCGTTCAACGACCATTGCGAGAAGGGCGAGTGCACCGACCCCGAACGCTTCGCGGAAAAACAAGGCAAGCTAGGCAGCCTACTGCACGAGCGTTTCGAGCTGGAAGACTGCCTGATCGAAGTGCTGCACAACGCGCACAAGGTCGAGGACGCGGTGCAGGCCTGATTCAGTCGGCCACGGCCAGCAGTTCGATCTCGAACACCAGGGGGGTGTAGGGCGCGATCAGGTCGCCCGCACCTTCGGCGCCATAGGCTTGCGCCGAAGGGATCACCAGCCGCCATTTCGACCCCGCCTTCATTTTTGGCAGTGCCACCTGCCAGCCCTCGATGACCGAGTTGAGCTTGAACCACTGCGGTTTCTCGCTCTGGTCGAACACTGTGCCATCCGGCAGCTTGCCCACATACCGCACCTGCACGCTGCCGCTGGCTTTGGGTTGTGCGCCAGCGCCGCTGGCCAGCTCGCTGTAGAGGATGCCCTCGGGCAATTCGTGTACACCCGCACGCGCACGTTCCGCGGCCATGAAGCGTTTTTCAGCGGCCAGTTGCTTGTCAACTTCGGCTTGTTGGGCGGCGGCGCTGGCCTGTTCATCGTGCTGTTGCAGAATGGCTTGCATGCGCGATTTGTCGATGCGCGGCGGCTGACCCTGATAGGCCTGGCGCAGCCCTTCGACCAGCGCATCGAGTTGCAGGCCAGGCACTTCCTGGCGCAGCCGTTCGCCCAGGCTGGCGCCGATGCTGTAGGCCAGGTCGTTGTCGGTATTACTTTCGGGGGCGGCCAGCGCAAGCGGGGCCGCCAGGCACAAGCCGAGCATCAGATAACGTGGCATGGTCGAGTCCTGCTGCAGTGAGGGCGAAGTATGCCAGCCTTGTTAGCGGAATATGTGTAAATGTCCGCAATACAATAATGACCAACTACACTTGTTTTTTGCTGCAAGACAACAACTTTGCCCAGGCATGCAACGCGGCGCTACTGATACTGTCAACATGCCCTAGCGGCGGTAGCAGCAGAAGCATAGTATGAGCCGCACTCTCGTCAGCCAGGAGGTAAATCATGTCGGCTAAAAAGAAGCCAGTCAGTACGCCATTGCACCTGCTTCAGCAACTTTCGGGCAGCCTGCTCGAACATCTGGAAGATGCCTGCTCTCAAGCGCTGGCGGATGCCGAGAAACTGTTGGCCAAGTTGGAAAAACAACGCGGCAAGGCCCAGGAAAAACTGCACGGTGCCCGCCTGAAGTTGCAGGACGCTGCCAAGGCCGGCAAAGCCAAGGCACAAGGCAAGGCACAGAAAGCCGCTGGTGAACTTGAAGGCCTGCTCGAGTCGCTCAAGGATCGCCAGGCGCAGACCCGTACTTATATTCAGCAACTCAAGCGTGATGCGCAGGAAAGCCTGAAACTGGCCCAGGGCGTCGGCAAGGTGCGCGAAGCAGCGGGCAAGGCGCTCGACCTGCGCGCCGCAGCGCCAAAAGCTGCTGCCAAGTCGGCCGCCAAACCAGCTGCTGCCAAAGCCCCGGCCAGAACTGCCGCCGCCAAACCGGCCGCCAAACCTGCCGCCGCCAAAGCCCCAGCTAGAGCTGCCGCTGCCAAGCCGGCCGCCAAACCTGCTGCTGCCAAGGCCCCGGCCAAAACTGCCGCCGCCAAGCCGGCCGCCAAACCTGCTGCTGCCAAG
>NZ_VZZR01000052.1:0-11397 GCF_009650555.1 Pseudomonas sp. EMN2 | reverse complement strand
GGTCAGCGGCAGCGCCGGCAGTTGCAGCAGGTGCGCCGGCACCATGTACTCCGGCAGCTGTTCGCGCAGCGCGGCTTTCACCTGCTCGCTGTCCAGCGCGGCATTGGCCACCAGGTAGCCCACCAGCTGATGGCCGCTGGCACCTTCCACCGCCAGCACCACCGCCTCGCGCACGCCGGCCTGCTGTTGCAGGCGGGTTTCGATCTCGCCCAGCTCGATGCGGAAACCACGCACCTTGACCTGATGGTCGACCCGGCCGATGTACTCCAGCTGGCCGTCCTCGCGGTAGCGGGTCAGGTCGCCGGTACGGTACATCCGCTCGCCGGCTACGCCGGATGGGTTGGGCACGAACTTCTCGGCAGTCAGCCCCGGGCGCAGCAGGTAGCCACGGGTCACCCCGTCACCGGCCAGGTACAGCTCGGCGGCGACACCGACCGGTACCGGGTGCAGTTGATCATCCAGCAGGTAACCCTGGCTGTTGCACAGCGGCCGGCCGATGCTGGCCTGCCCACCGGCTTCGCGACGGCAGTAGGTCGAATAGGTGGTGTCTTCCGATGGTCCGTACAGGTCGTATACATGGTCCAGGGTGCCCAGCGCATACAGGCTGTCGACCAGCTCCTGCTTGAGCGGCTCACCCGCCAGGTTGACGATCTTGACCCCAGCTGGAATGTCACCCGCACGCAGCAGCGCGGCGATGGCCGATGGCACGGTGTTGACCAGGCGCACCTCGGCCCGCGCCGGCAGGCTGCCCAGCTCCAGGGCATTGCGCGCCAGGATCAGGTGGCCACCGTTGGCCAGGGTGACGAACAGCTCCCACACCGACAGGTCGAAGCACACCGAAGTCGAGGCCAGCACGCCACGGATCGCCTCGCGCGGGTAGACCCCGGCCGACCAGTGCACCAGCGCGGCCACGTTGCGGTGGGCAATCGCCACACCCTTGGGCTTGCCGGTGGAACCGGAGGTGTAGATCACATAGGCCAGGTTATCCGGCCGCACCGCCACCACGGGCGCGGTGTGCGGGTAGGCGGCCAAGGCCGCGTCCTCTTCAGCGACCAGCACCGTGGCCAGCCCTTCCAGCGGCACGCCATCCAGCGCCCCGGCCTGGGTCAGCAGCACACGGGCCTGGCTGTCTTCGAGCATGTAGGCCAGGCGGTCGCGGGGGTAGTCCGGGTCCAGCGGCACATAGGTGCCGCCGGCCTTGAGCACCGCCAGCAGCGCCACCAACAGTTCGGCATTGCGCGGCATGGCCACGCCCACCCGCACTTCTGGGCCAACGCCCAGCGCCACCAGGTGGTGGGCCAGGCGGTTGGCGCGGGCTTGCAGCCAGGCGTGGTCCAGGCGCCGCTCGCCATCGATCA
This sequence comes from Pseudomonas sp. EMN2, assembly GCF_009650555.1. Classification (NCBI taxonomy): domain Bacteria; kingdom Pseudomonadati; phylum Pseudomonadota; class Gammaproteobacteria; order Pseudomonadales; family Pseudomonadaceae; genus Pseudomonas; species Pseudomonas sp. EMN2. Next base: position 10,039 of record NZ_VZZR01000052.1, on the reverse strand, counting down.
GGGCCAGCGCCTGGGGCGCCGCGGCCGCCTGGCGGTCGATCAATTGGTGGATGCACAGTTCGCTTTCATAGGCTTCACGGGCCGGGTTGAAACTGGCCAGGCGCGCCTGTTCGGCGGCGTCCAGCAGACGCAGCTCGCCCAGGGCGGCCTCGGGCCGCTCGACGATCTGCGCCAGCAGGCCCAGCCAGTGGCCGGCCAGGCGCTGCACGCTCGCCGCCTCGAACAGGTCGGTGGCGTAGGTAAACGAGGCCGCCAGTTGCCCGGGGCTTTCGTGGGTGCTCAAGGTCAGGTCGAACTGGGCGTCGTCACCCGACCAGCCCAGGCTGCGCACCTCAAGGCCGGCCAGGGCACGTGGCGCCTGGGCGGCACCGGCATGTTCGGCCTGGTGGTTGAACATCACCTGGAACAGCGGGCTGTAGCTCAGGCTGCGCTCGGGCTGCAAGGCATCGACCAGTTGCTCGAACGGCAGGTCCTGGTGGTCCTGGGCCGCCAGCGTGGCCTGGCGCACCTGCGCCAGCAGGTCGAGGAAGCTGTCCTCGCCGCGCAGGTCGGCCTGCAGCACCTGGGTGTTGACGAAGAAGCCGATCAGGCGCTCGGTTTCCAGGCGGTTGCGGTTGGCGATCGGCACGCCGACGCGGATGCGCGGCTGGCCGCTGCTGCGGAACAGCAGGGTCTGGTAGGCCGCCAGCAGCAGCATGAACAGGGTGCTGCCCTGCTGTTCGGCCAATGCCTTGAGGCGCTGGTGCAGCGCCGCGTCCACCGGCACTTCCAGGCGCGCACCGCGCAGGCTCTGCTGCACCGGGCGAACATGGTCGGTGGGCAGTTCGAGCACCACCGGCGCCGTGCCCAGGTGGGTTTTCCAGTAATCCAGCTGGCGCTCACGCTCGCCGGCGTCCATCCACTGGCGCTGCCAGGCGGCGTAGTCGGCGTACTGGATCGCCAGCGCCGGCAACTGTACCGGCTGCCCGGCGCGGGCGGCGCCGTAGCAGTGCAGCAACTCGTCGATCATCACCTGCATCGACCAGCCATCGGAGACGATGTGGTGCTGGGTGACCACCAGCACATGGCGCTGTGGCGCCAGTTGCAGCAGCGCGGCGCGCATCAGCAGGTCGCCGCGCAGGTCGAACGGCCGGCCGACCTGTTCGCCGACGAAGGCCGCGATGGCCGCCTGCTCCTCGGCACCGGCGGGCAGGCACTGCACGGGCAGCGGGAACTGCACGCCGTCATGGAACACCTGGAGGCACTGGCCGTCCTGCTCCTGGAAGCAGGTGCGCAAGCTTTCATGGCGTTCGAACAACGCCTGGAACGCCTGGCCCAATGCGGCCACATCCAGCTCGCCCTGCAGTTGCAGGACCATGGGGATCACATAGGCGGTGCTGTGCGGCTCCAGCTGCCAGAGGAACCACTGGCGCTCCTGGGCATAGGACAGCGCCAGCCCGGCATCCCGTGGCAATGCCGGGATCGCCTCCACCTCGCGGCGCTCGCCCTGGGCCAATGCGGCGACAAAGGCCTGCAATTGGCTGTGTTCGAACAGCACCCGCAGCGGCACATCGATAGCCAGCGCCTGGCGCACGCGGGAGACCAGCTGGGTCGCCAGCAGCGAGTGCCCGCCCAGGGTGAAGAAGTCGTCATCCAGGCCCACCTGCTCGCAGCCCAGAAGCTGCTGCCAGATGGCCGCCACGCTGCGCTCGCGCTCGGTTTGCGGCGCGCGGTAGAGCGCCTGCACCTGGCGCTGGTCGAAGGCCGGCAGCGCCTTGCGGTCGAGCTTGCCGTTGGGCGACAGCGGCATGCTCGGCAGCAGGATCATGTGCGCCGGCACCATGTAGTCGGGCATGCTCTGCCCCAGCGCCGCCTTGAGCTGGTCGACCAGCGCACGCTGCACCGCCGCCTCGGCGCCGGCCAGGGCCGGGTCGCTGGGCACTACGTAGGCCAGCAGCTGCACGCCGGCAGCGCCCTGCCCGGCAATCGCCACGCATTCGGACACCTGCGCCTGCTCTTGCAGGCGCGCCTCGATCTCACCCAGCTCGATGCGCAGGCCGCGGATCTTGACCTGATGGTCGATGCGCCCGGCGTACTCGATCACCCCGTCGGCGCGATAACGCGCCAGGTCACCGGTGCGGTACAGCCGCTGGCCGGCACCGAACGGGCTGGCGACGAAACGCTCGGCGGTCAGGCCAGGGCGCTGGTGGTAACCGCGCGCCAGCCCTTCCCCGCCCAGGTACAGCTCACCGACCACACCGGCCGCCACCGGGTTGAGGCCGGCGTCGAGGATGTGGGTGGACAGGTTGGCGATCGGCTCACCGATCGGCACGCTGTGCTGGTGCTGCTCGCGGCAGGTCCAGTGGGTAACGTCGATGGCGGCCTCGGTCGGGCCGTACAGGTTGTACAGGCCGGCCTGGCCAAGCTGGGCGAGCACCTGCTGCTGGGTGTCCAGCGCCAGCGCCTCGCCGCTGCAGATGATGCGCTTGAGGCCCTTGCAGCTGCCGGCCTGGGGGTCGAGCATGAACGCCTGGAGCATCGACGGCACGAAGTGCAGCGTGGTGATGCCATGCTCGTTGATCAGGCGCACCAGGCGCGCCGGGTCACGGTGCTCGCCCGGCCGCGCCAGCACCAGCCGCGCACCGGTCATCAGCGGCCAGAAGAATTCCCACACCGAAACGTCGAAGCTGAACGGCGTCTTCTGCAGCACTGCGTCACTGGCATCCAGGCCATAGGCCTGCTGCATCCAGCACAGGCGGTTGGTCAAGGCTCGGTGGCGGTTGGCCGCGCCCTTGGGGCGGCCGGTGGAGCCGGAGGTGTAGATCATGTAGGCAAGGTTTTCGCCTTGCACCACCACGCCCAGGTCATCCTCGGCCAGGTGGCCGAGGGCCAGGGTATCCAGGCTCAGGCAGTTGACCCCCGCCGGCACCGGCAGGCGCTCCTGCAACGCGGCGCTGGTCAGCAGCAGTTGCACGCCGCTGTCCTCGATCATGTAGGCCAGGCGGTCGGTGGGGTATTCCGGGTCCAGCGGCACGTAGGCGCCACCGGCCTTGAGCACCGCCAGCAGGCCGACGACCATCTCCACGCTGCGCTCCAGGGCGATGCCCACCAGGCAGTCCGGGCCGACGCCCAGGTGCACCAGGTGGCGCGCCAGCTGGTTGGCCCGGGCGTTGAGCCGGGCGTAGCTGAGCACCTCTTCGCCCAGTTGCAGGGCCGGGGCATCCGGGGTACGCAACACTTGGGCTTCGATCAGGCGCTGCACGGGCTGATCGAGCGGGAAGCTGGCATCGGCGGTGGCGTTCCACTGCCCGACGATGCGCTCACGCTCGTCGGCACCGAGCATCGCCAGCTCACCCAGCTTGCCCTGCGGCGCCGCGACCACGGCGCGCAGCAGGTTGACCCAGTGCCGCGCCATGCGCTCGGCACTGGCGGCATCGAACAGGTCGGTGGCATAGGTGAGGCTGGCGGCCAGGCCCTGAGCATGTTCTTCGGTGGCCAGGGTGAGGTCGACCTGGGCGGTGCAGCCCTCGCGCTCGATCACCTCGGCGGTCAGCCCCAGGTTGCCACCGGCGGGGGCCTGCGCGGCACTGCTGCCCTGGTGGTTGAACATGGCCTGGAACAGCGGGTTGTGGCTCAGGGTGCGCTCAGGCGCCAAGGCTTCGACCAGTTGCTCGAACGGCAGGTCCTGGTGCGATTGCGCACCCAGCACCCGGGCCTTGACCTGGCCCAGCAGGTCGGCGAAGCCGTCGCAGGCATCGAACCTGGCGGCCAGCACCTGGGTGTTGGCGAAGAAGCCCACCAGCCCTTCCACTTCCACCCGGGTACGGTTGGCCACCGGCACGCCGACACGGATATCGGTTTGCCCGCTGTAGCGGTGCAACAGGGTCTGGAAGCTGGCCAGCAGCAGCATGAACAGGGTCACGTTGCTGCGCTGGGCCAGTTGCTTGAGGCCATCGGCCAGCGCGGCGTCGATCTGGATGTCCAGGCGCGCGCCACGGAAAGACTGGCGCAGCGGCCGTGGGCGGTCGGCCGGCAATTCCAGCACCAGTGCCTCGCGGCCCAATTGCTCGACCCAGTAGGCCAGCTGGCGCTCGCGTTCGCCGGCTTCCATCCACTCGCGCTGCCACGCGGCATAGTCGGCGTAGTCGATGGCCAGCGGCGCCAGCACCGGCTGCTGGCCACGACTGAAGGCTGCGTAGCACTGCATCAGCTCACGCACGATCAGCTGCATCGACCAGCCGTCGGAGACGATGTGGTGCATGGCCAGGGCCAGTACATGCTCGCGCTCGCCGGTGCGCAGCAACGCCGCGCGCAGCAGCGGCTCACGGCGCAGGTCGAACGGCTGGTTCAGGCACTGGCCGAGCAACTGCTCGATGCGCGTCTGGGGCGCCTCAAAGGGTTGCAGGGTCTGCAGCGGCAAGGCGAACGGCTGCGGCTCGCGAATGAACTGCAGCACCTGCTCCTGGTCCTCGACGAAACCGGTGCGCAAGGCGCCATGGCGTGCCAGCAAGGTATCGAACGCCGCTTGCAGGGCGCCATGATCGAGTTCGCCCTGCAAGCGCAGGGCGGTGGGAATGTTGTAGGCAGCGCTGTGCGGGTCCAGTTGCCAGAGGAACCACTGGCGCTGCTGAGCGTATGACAGGCGTAAAGGCGCCTGCGGGTCGCGCTTGAACACCGGTGCGACAGCAAAGAGGTCGATCCCCTTTTCCTTGAGCATCCTGGCCAGGGCCTTCCGTTCCTTGGCCGACAACGCTCCAACCGCACCGATCAACTCTTGCACGTCCCGCACTCCTTTAAGAAATCAGCTTTTCAAGCTCTGCGCTTGATAAACGTTTGAGTGCCTCCAAAGATTTAGCCAATTCGTCTTCGACGGGCTGCGCCACGTTGCGCAAGCCGCGCACGTGGGCGCAGAACGCCTCCAGGTTGCTCGCCATGAACAGGTTTTCCAGGCTGACTTCCACCCCCAACTGCCCGCGCAGGCGGACGATGACCTGGGTGGCCAGCAGCGAATGCCCGCCCAGTTCGAAGAAGTTGTCGTCCAGCCCTACCCGATCCACCTCCAGCACCTGCTGCCAGATCGCAGCGACCTGCTCTTCGAGCTCGTCGCCCGGTGCGCGGTGAGGGCCTGCGGCCACCGCTTCCGGCGCCGGCAGCGCGCGGCGGTCGATCTTGCCGGCGGGGCTCAGTGGCATGTGCTCCAGGCGTACCACACGGGCCGGCACCATGTACCCCGGCAGCGTGGCGGCGACCCAGGCCTTGAGCACGGCATCATCGACCGCTGCCGCCAGCACCAGGAAAGCGACCAGTTGCGCGCCACCGGCGGCCTGGTGCACCTGCACCAGCGCTTCACGCACCAGCCCGTGCTCGCGCAGGCGGGCCTCGATCTCCGCCGGCTCCACCCGGAAGCCGCGGATCTTCACCTGTTCGTCGCCACGGCCCAGGTACCACAGCACCTGCTCGGCATCGCGCCAGGCCAGGTCGCCGGTACGGTAGCGGCGGCTGCCCGGTGTACCGTCCGGGTCGGGCACGAAGCGTTCGGCGGTCAGCCCCGGCCGGCCGTGGTAGCCACGGGCGAGCAACTCACCACCGATGCACAGCTCACCGGCGCCATGCAGGGCGGCGGCGCCAGTCTGGCCGTCGTCCAGGTACAACGCACGGCCTGCCAGCGCCTGGCCGATCGGCAACACCGCCGGCACCGCCTGCGGGTTGGCCAGCCACTGCGTGCAGTCCTGCAGCGTGGCGGTGACGGTGGCCTCGGTCGGGCCATAGGCATTGAGCAAGGTCACCGTGCGGCCCAGCGCACGCGCCCAGTCCTGCACGGCGCTGCCCGGCATCGCCTCGCCGCCGCACAGCACCAGGCGCAGGCTCGCCAGGGCATGGGGCCCGCTGTCGGCGAGGTCGCGGGCGATGGTCGCCCAGTACGCGGTGCTCAGGTCGGCCACCGTGATGCCCTGGGTATCCACCGCGTCGCGGAACTGGCTGCTGCTCCATACCTGCTGGCCGCGCATGACCAGCGTGGCGCCCACCGCCAGGGTGGCGAACAGCTGCTCGACGAAGGGATCGAAGTTGAAGGTGGCGAACTGCAGCACCTTGTCGCTCGCCACCAACCCCAGGGCCTGGATCGCCGCCTCGGTGTGCCGGGCCAGCGCCCGGTGGGTCAAGGCCACGCCCTTGGGCCGGCCGGTGGAGCCGGAGGTGAAGATCACATAGGCCAGGCTGTCCGCCAGGCCCGACCAGGCCGGGTCGTCATCCTGCCCGGCAAGCTGGGCCAAAGGCTGGTCCAGCGCCAGGGTGGCCACCCCGCTGTCGGCGTGACCGCGCAGCAGCGCGGCCTCGCCGAGCAGCAGGCTGATACCGCTGTCCTCGACCATGGCCTGCAGGCGTTCCTGAGGGTAGTCCGGGTCCAGCGGCACGTAGCCGGCGCCGGCCTTGAGCACGGCCAGCACCGCCACCGGCAGCTCGACGCTGCGGCCCATGCAGATCCCCACCAGGTGCTCGGGGCCTACGCCGCGCCCGCGCAAGGCATGGGCCAGGCGGTTGGCGCGGCGGTTCAGCTCGGCGTAGCTCAGCTGCTGCTCGTCGCACACCACCGCGCAGGCCTGGGGCTGCGCCAGCGCCTGGGCTTGCAAGCGCAGGTGCACCGGCACCAGGCTGGCGCAGTCGTCCACCCGGGCGCGTTCATGGCGCAGCCGTGCCGTGTTCTGCGCCAGGCCCAGCACGGGCAGCTCGGCTACCGCGCGGTCGGCTGCCGCCGGCATGGCCAGCAGCAGGTTGCACAGCTGTTCGGCCAGGCCCTCGACCACTGCCGCAGGCAGCACCGCCAGGTCGTGGCTCATTTGCAGTTGCAGGGTCTGGCCAACGCCGGCGGCGATGGTCAGCGGGTAGCTGGTGCGCTCGTGCTGGTGAACCTCGCCGAAACTCAAGGCGCCACCGGCCTCTTGCAGGGCCTCGGCCATGGGGAAGTTCTCGAACACCAGGATGTGGTCGAACAACGCCTCGCCGCCCTGCCCCACCCAGCGCTGAATATCGTACAGCGGGGTGTGTTCGTGCTCGCGCATGGCCAGGTTGCCGGCCTGCAAGGCCCGCAGCCATTCGCCCAGGGCCTGCCCGGGCGCCGGGCTGGCGACCATCGGCAGGGTGTTGATGAACAGCCCGATCTGCTGCTCGATACCCGGCAACTGCGCCGGCCGCCCGGACACGGTGACGCCGAAGCACACCGCCTGCTGCCCGGCCAGGCGTTGCAGCAACAATGCCCAGGCGCCCTGCACCAGGGTATTGAGCGTCACCCGCTGGGCGCGGGCAAAGGCCTCCAGGCGTTGCGTCTGGGCCACGTCCAGGGTGCGGTCGACGTTGGCCATGCCGCCTTGCCCGGCCTGCGCGCCCGGCAGGCAGTCGAGCAACCGGGTCGGCGCCGGCAGCTCGGCCAGCTGCCCGCGCCAGAAGGCTTCGGCACCGGCCGGGTCCTGGGCTTGCAGCCAGCGAATGTAGTCGCGCAGCGGCTGTGGCGCCTGGGCCGGCAGCGCACCGTGGTAGCGCTGCATCACCTCGCCCATCACCTGGGCGCTGCTCCAGCCGTCCATGAGGATGTGGTGGTGGGTGTACACCATGACATGGCGGTCCGCCGCCACCTGTACCAGGCACACCCGCAGCAGCGGCGCGCGGCCGAGGTCGAACGGCGTGCTGCGCTGTTCGGCGTACAGCGCCTGGAGGGCCGCCGGCAGGTCGGCCTTCGCACGCCAGTCGAGCTCCTGCAGCGGCGACGGCACCTGACGCTGCACCACCTGCAACGGCTCGCTCTGCTCATCGCCCCAGAGGAAACCGCTGCGCAGGATGTCGTGGGCCTGCACGGTCTGCTCCCAGGCCATGCGCAGGCGCGCCACATCCAGCCCGCCGATCTCGACGTGCAGCTGGTTGATATAGGCGCCGGCCTCGGCCTGGTACAGCGAATGGAACAACATGCCTTGCTGCATCGGCGACAGCGGGTACAGGTCGGCCACCTCCCGCGCAGGCAGCGCCAGGCCGTCGAGGGCGGCCTGGTCGAGCCCGGCCAACGGCACATCCGACGGCGTCAGCGCACCGGCCGAAGGCGCCAGGCAGTGTTCCACCAGCTCGCCCAGCTCGACGGCGTAGGCATCGGCCAGGCGCTGGATGGCCTCGGGCGGGAACATCTGCCCGCTGAAACTCCATTCCAGGGCCAGCACGCCCTGGTACACCTGGCCACTGAGGGTCAGCCAGTTGCCCAGCAGCGCCTCGGGGCTGCGCTCGTCGCCCTTGCCCTCGGGGGCCGGGCGCAGCAGCGCCTGTTCGTTGAAGGTGGCGTCCACCTGCCCCAGGTAGTTGAAGGTGATGCGCGGCAGCGGCAGGCCCTGCAAGCGCGCGCGGTCTTCGGCGGCACCCAGGTACTTGAGGGCGGCGAAGCCCAGGCCGCGGTCGGGCACCGCACGCAGTTGCTCCTTGACCTGCTTGATGGTCGTCGCCGGGTCTGCGGCGGGTTGCAGGCGCACCGGGAACAGGCTGGTGAACCAGCCCAGGGTGCGCGACAGGTCCAGGTCAGCGACAAGGTCCTCGCGGCCATGACCTTCGAGCTGCACGCTGACCGACGCTTCGCCGGTCCAGCGGCACAGCACCCGGGCCAGGGCGGCCAGCAGCAGGTCGTTGACCTGGGTGCGGTAGGCCGCCGAAGCGCCCTGCAACAGCCCACTGGTCAGGCGCGCATCCAGGCGCGTGACGGCGACCTGGCGGTCGGCGCTGCGCGCAGGTTCGCGGCTGCGCATCTGCGGCAGAGCCTGGTCGTGCTGCGGCAACTGCGCCGCCCAGTAATCCAGGGTGGCGCGCTGCGGCTCGGCCTGCGCCCAGTCGGCCAGTACCTGGCCCCAGCGCTGCACCGAACTGCTGCGTGCCGGCAGGCGTGGCACCGCACCAGCCTGCAAGGCGTCATGACAGGCCTGCAGGTCTTCCAGCAGGATGCGCCAGGACACCCCGTCCACCACCAGGTGGTGGGCGGTCAGCAGCAGCCGCTGGCTGCCGTCGGGCAGGGTTGCGAGTACACCACGCAGCACATCGCCACGGGCCAGGTCGAAGCTGCGCTGGGCCTGGTTGAGCAGGGGCTCCAGGTCTTCGGCCGTGGCGCAGTGGCGCTGCCAAAGCAGTGGCGCCGGCGGTTTACCGGCGGCCGGGATATGCGCCTGCCAGCCCTGCGCGCCCCGGCTGAAGCAGCTGCGCAGCACGTCATGGTGGCGCCACAGCTGCAGCAATGCCTGCTCCAGCACGGCAGCGTCCAGTGGCTGGCGCGGCTGCAACAGCAACGACTGGTTCCAGTGATGGCGCTCGACCGGGTCGGCGGCAAAGAACGCCTGCTGGATCGGCAACAACAGGCACGGCCCCTCGGCGGCGGGCTGCTCGACCACCGCCTGGACCTGATCGAACCCGGCACGGGCCGCCAGGCTGCGCACGGTCTGGTGTTCGAACACATCCCGGGCGCTGAAGGCGATGCCGGCAGCACGCGCGCGGCTGACCAACTGGATGGCGACGATGGAGTCGCCGCCCAGCTCGAAGAAGTTGTCGTCCAGGCCGATCTGCGGGCTGCGCAGCACCTCGCGCCACAGCGCGGCGATGCGTTGCTGGCGCGCGTCGCCCTGGGCGGCGGGCGTGCTGCCCGCCTGCGCCTGCGGTTGCGGCAAGGCACGGCGGTCGAGCTTGCCGTTGGCGGTCAGAGGCAACGCCGCCAGCGCCAGCACATGGGCCGGCACCTGGTGGGCCGAGAGCCGTTCGCGCAGGTAAGCCTTGAGGCTGTCGGCCTGCAGCGTCGCGTCGGCCGCCAGCACCACGTACGCCACCAGCTGGGTGCCATTGGCACCGGGCTGGCCGGTGACCACGCACTCGTTCACGTCGGCATGGGCCAGCAGTTGCTGTTCGATTTCGCCGGGCTCGACCCGGTAGCCGCGAATCTTCAACTGCTGGTCGCCACGACCCAGGTACTGCAACTGGTCATCGGCGCGATGGCGCACGCGGTCGCCGGTGCGGTACAGGCGCTGGCCGTCGCCGAACGGATCGGGGACGA
>NZ_VZZR01000051.1:0-54724 GCF_009650555.1 Pseudomonas sp. EMN2 | reverse complement strand
CGGGAATAGCTCAGTTGGTAGAGCACGACCTTGCCAAGGTCGGGGTCGCGAGTTCGAGTCTCGTTTCCCGCTCCAGTTATAGATCTACAGGGTTCCACAGAATTCTGTAAGTCGTTGAAAAAAGGGCCGAAAGGCCCTTTTTTTATTTCAGTTGAAGCCACGCCGACCCATGGGCATCTGAACTTTTTCAGTCCAGAAAGTAGCCATGAAATCCGGACTCCCACCGTGGCGGTTTGTTGCTGGAGAGGAGCGTCGAGCCTTACGAGCATCTAGCCCTGAACTTCATGTTCAGGAGCTTGTACAGGGCACGCTCAGACACGACCGTTCGCCAGGCCAAGGCCACCGGCAAGGACTACACCCACGGCGATAGCGATGGCCTGTCACTCGATGTGACAGCGGCTGGCGGCAAGTCGTGGCACTTGTGCTACTCATGGGTTACCAAGCAAAAGCGCATGTCCCTTGGGACGTACCCCGAAGTAGGCTTGCGCCAGGCCCGTACGTTACGCGACGAGGCCCGTCGGCGATTGCCCAAGGCAGCGAGTTCGGGCCGCTGATCATTTCAAATGATATCAAGGGCAATAACCTGTTCGAGCAGAACAAGGCGCGGTTCAATGAGCGCAAGGGGCGGTGATCAAGAAGATCAACAGTCAGGTGCGGTTTATCAAGTAGCGAAGCCTTGTCCGCGTTGCCTCATAGGCAACTATGGGGCAGCGCGGACCTTCATATACAAAGCCACTTACTGAAGATTCATGCCTGAGATTTCAATCAGCTGTTCCCTGGTTGTACGCGAAGCGCCTTTAGGCTCCTTGTGCAACACAAAAAGGGTTATGCGTGAGAAGCTGGATCCTTCCTCGGTGACAAAGCCGAAGCCCGACAGCTGATGCTTGTCCGGGTCGAAGGTAGTAACGATCTCCTGCGCCCCAGTGCCAATATCGAGCTCTGCCAGGTAACGCTTCCCATCCGTGGTATCTAGAAAGACTTGAGGCGGTTTATTTTGTGAAAAAATGCATTCCATAGACTTCACGTCGAAAAATATCGATTTCGATTTCGATTTCGATGCCATGTGCGCGTCCTCCAACAAGTGAGTGTTGCAAACTTATTTTTTCGAAAGTACTGAAATAAATAAACTGGCAAAAATGTCAGGTGCCTGCCGCCGCTGGCAGGTTCCCCGGCACGCAGATGACGAGGTGATTTGAAACTCGCCTCGCGGGTGCGTTCGAAATATCTTTGATGCACATTTTCGATCAAGCCCGCGGAGCCCCCCAGGTGAGCATCAACTTCAACGACCTGCAAGCCTTTCGCGCCGTGGTCGAGCACGGCAGCTTCCGTCGAGCCTCGACGCCATCCCGATCAGCCGCAGGCCATGCGTTGTGAGCACAGCAGCAGGGTCAGCACTGCTCAGCTCGACCAGGCGTTGGATGCGGTGCTGGCTGCGCAAACTCCGCAAGCGCTGAGCGAGTCGTTGCAGGGCAGGGACTTCTGCACAGAACACTTGCGAGCGCGCTACGCCGTGCGTTTCGACGAGGCCAGCGCGCCGCGCCAGCAACAGCTGTGGCACGAGGCCTAAACGGCCGGGAGCAGGCTTATCTGGAGGCGATCGAGCCGGTCGTGCGTGAGCATGAGGCCGCCCAGGCGGCTTTGCGTCGCCAGCTGACCGACGCGGCGGTTGCCAGCAGTATGTAGCGCACGGAATCGAGGGTGGGGTGATGTTCTGCTGCCTGGTTGCATTCACGCAGAGGACATCATGCCCCATTCATTCCCGTCACCCGTTTCGAACGACGCGCTGCTCGCGCAGACATTGCCGGCGTGGTTGACCCGCGCGTCCACGGCCCATCGACGGGCGCTGTGCCAGGGCCTGCAGGCTCAACAGCGCGCGCAGCACGCGCTTGACCAGCAACTGGGTGCGTTGCTGGCGATCGATGCGTTCGCCGAGCCGCTGCTGGTGGAGGCCTTGCAAGACGCCAGCGGCCTTGCCCTGGATGTGCGGGCCTGCCGATTGCTGCGGGTCTGGACCGAAGTGCAACCCGTGGTGCCCGCCAGTCTTCCCTTGCCGATCATTACCCACCAACACACTCACAGCCTGCTGGCCGCCGCGTTGCACAACTTCTCGGAGAGTGAGGCGCAAGCCGGTGGGCTTGGCATCGAGTCGCGCCTGCTTGATGGCGCCGGCAATCCACTGGCGCTGGCGGCCAGCACTTTCGCCGCGCTCTGCCGCCGGCTGGACCTGGGAGGCCGCTACCAGGCCTATCTCAAGCAACGCCTGAGGCCAGCCGATGCGCCGGGCGAGGCGGGTGGTTACGCGCGGATCGTGGTCAATCGCCTGATGGAGGAGCAACTGCGTGCCAGCCTTGAAGTGGCCGTACGCCTTGCCCATTTGCAGGGCGATATCGACGATACCGCCTACCTGCGCTGGCTCCCGCAGTTTTCGGCGCAACCGATCGTGGCGACCACCGCCGAGGTGCTGCACTTGCGTCAGTTGCACCTGCTCGGGCACCCGCTTCACGGCGTCGCGGCATACGAGGTGCGCCACGGTGTCGACACGGTGGGTGTCATGGCCTGGCTGCCCGATGACCCCAAAGGCGCGGTTCTGAGCGCCGATACCTGGGACGCGCTGTACCGGATCCTTGGCCAGCGCCTGCGTGACCCCGGGTATGCACGCTACCTGCAGCGGTTCATCGGTGAGACCGAGCGCGTGGCGTTCGGGCTTGCTCTGGATGCGCGCCTGCAGGCCGATCGCGATGCGCCCGCGCTGCGCCTGGACGGGCGGGCACGTGAGGTGGAAGGCGAACTGCTTGCCTATTTGCGTCAGGTTCAGGTGCAAAGGCTGCTGGACGATGCCCGCGTGCTGGCCGTGCCCATCGATGACGAGGATCGCGAGAGGCGCAACGAACGTTTGCAGGGCTATCTGAATGCCGGGTTGGACCTGCTCGGGTTGGCGGCGTTGTTCGTTCCGGGCCTGGGCGAGGCGTTGCTGGGCATCGCCGCCTTGCAGGTGGTGCATGAGGCATACGAAGGGTACGAGGCCTGGCAACTGGGTGATCGCGAGGCTGCGCTGGGCCATCTGTTCGGCATCGCCGAGGGTTTGGCGCAAGGCGCCCTGAGCACAGGCTCCGAACAACTGCTGGGCGCTCTGCTGGAACGCAGCGCCTTTGTCGACGGCCTGCGCCCGGTGGTCACGGGGCGAGGGCGGGTGAAACTCTGTGACGGCGCCTTGAGCGACTACCGGCTGTCCGATGACGGGCATGTGGCCGGGCGGCTGGTGGGCGAGGGCGACCGCCGCTCTCTGACCTTGCACGAGGGACGCTATGCAGTAGTGCGCGAGGGCCCCGGCGAGCCTTGGCACATCAGTCATCCACGCCGTGCCGGGGCCCACGTGCCTCGGCTCGAAAGCAATGGCATGGATGGTTGGTGGCATGCCCTTGAAGCGCCGCAGCGCTGGGTGTCGCCAGTTCAATTGCTCAGGCGTCTGGGCGGCGACTTCATGGAAGTTACCCAAGCGCAGGCGCAGGCGTTGCTAGAGGTTACAGGTTTCGATGTCGAGCGGTTGCGGCGTCTGCTTCTGGAGCAGGCCGAGCCACCCGCACGCCTGCTCGACAGCCTGGAGCGCCTGGTCCTGCGTGACCGTTGGCCAGCATTGAGCGCACAAGCGCTGCAACACGGGCTGGCGTCAGACCTGCCGGCGCTGGCTGGCGAATCGGTATTGCGACGTGATTTCCCTAACCTGAGTCGGCGTGCTGCGCAGGCCCTGCTGCGCAGGGCAACGGGCGCAGAACTGCATACCCTGCGCACGTCGCGCAAAGTGCCTCTTGCGTTGGCCGAGGAGGCGCGTTGGCAGATGCGCGACAGCCGTCTGGACCAGGCCTGCGAGGGCGTGCTGCACGGCCGCTCGCTGAATCAGGACAGCGAACGCCTGACGTTGGCGCTGCTTGATCATCTGGCGCCCTGGCCGGCCGATGTGCGAGTCGAAATCCGCGATGCCTTGCCGGGCGGTACGCTGCTGGCTCACTGCGGGCCGGCGTCGGGGCACAAACGGTTGATCCTCAAGCGGCCGGAGGGGTATCTGGCTGCCGGCCCGGCTGGCCAGGGGCTTGCCGGGGCCTCGCCTGACGACAGCTTGCTGCAGGCATTGTCGAGGCATCTGCCAGCGGCGCAGAAGAGCTTGCTGGGTGACCAGGCCGCCACGCCGCAAGCATTGGGCCATTATCTGGTGCAACAGGCAGCGGTCCGGCGCGACCAGGCCGCAGGCTGGATCGGCATGAGCGTGGCGGGCACCGGTGTCCGACCGCCTGTGCGCTGGGGGGACGGGCGCCTGGGGTACCCCTTGAGCGGTCGCGGCGGTTCGAGTCGTCAGGCGCTGGAGCAGGGCATTCGTCAAGTGTTTCCGACGCTCGATGACGCGCAACTGCAGGCTTACATCAACGAACGGCTGCTTGCCGGTGACAACCTCTGGAGCCACATGAGTGCGTTGCATCAGCAGTTGCAGCGTCTGCAGTCGGCGCTGGCAGCCTGGCAGCGCTCGGCGGGCGACGCGCAACAGGCGCAGACCCGCCACCGGATCGCCGCCCGGTTGTTGCGCTGTTGGCGTCGGCAGTCGCCGGTGGTGCAAGGCGGCTACCGCCTTGTGCTCGAAGGCGAGTCTCTCCAGGTGCTGCCGGCCTTGCCCGCTGGGCTGGAGTTCGCGCATGTCCATTACCTGGCGCTGCACCGCCTTGAGCTTGGCGAAGTGGCGGGGGACTGGTTGCGGCGCTTTCCTGCTTTGCGTCGGCTCGACCTCAGCGACAACCGTCTGGTCGTGCTGCCGGATGCCCTTGGCGAGCTGAGCCATCTGGCCGAGCTCAACGTGTCGGGTAACCTCATCCGTTGGAGTGACCAGGCCAATCTTGCGATCGGTCGGCTGAACCTGCTCGAAGTGCTCAACGTCAATCGCAACCCGCTCGAGCAGATGCCGACGCTTGCGTCATTGACCCGCCTGCGCCAGGTTCACCTGCGCGCGACCGGGCTCACTCAGGTGCCACAGAGCTTGCCGAGGCTGGGAGGACTTGAGTACGCGGACCTGCGCGACAACCTGATCGTCGATCTGGACAGCACATTGTTCGAGCTGCCTCGCGGGCGGCTGGAGCATATCGCATTGCACGACAATCCGCTTTCTGCCGCCAGCCTTGCCCGGCTGGAAAGCTTCCTGCAAGGCGGGCGAGGGCCCCTGCGCCGATTGCTGCGCCACTTCCGGCCCGAAGAGGGCGCTCGCGATGTCTGGCTCGAGGGCCTTGATCGTTCGCAGCGCGCGATACGCCTGGGGCAATGGGACAACGTGGCGCAGCAGAGCGGCAGCTCCGGTTTGCTGAGGCTGCTGGGCGATTTGCGTGGCACCGCCGACTTTCGCAGCCAGCGGGCCGAGTTGCGCCAGCGAGTCTGGCGTGTGGTCGAGGCCTGCGAGCAGGATGGCCAGTTGCGTCAGGCGTTGTTCGAACTGGCAGCGCGTCCACGCAGCTGCAGTGACAGCGTCGCGCTCAACTTCAGCCATCTGGAAGTGCTGGCGCTGGTGCACCAACGCACCCATGGCGTGACCGGCGTAGGGGCAGAGCGGGATTTGCTGCGCCTGGGGCGCGACCTGTTTCGCCTGGACGAGGTGGAACGCCTGGCGACGCTGGACATCGAAAGCCGCTGGGATAGCGGTGCATTCGTCGACGACGTCGAGGTGCGCCTGGCCTACCGCGTCGGGTTGGCCGAGCCGCTGAACCTGCCCGCGCAACCTGAGGGTATGCGCTACGCCAGCAGCGCCGATGTGACGGCGCAGCAGCTCAGCCAGGTCCGCGCCCAGGTGCTGGGCGCCGAGCGAGGGCCGCGCCTGCTCGAGTCCCTGACCCAGCGCGAGTTCTGGCAGGCGCACCTGCGTGCCACCTATGGCGAGCAATTCGAGGCGACAGACCAACCCTTCCATCAGCGCCTGGAGGCGTTGCTAGAGGCCACTGACGACCTCACGGACGCTGAGTACCTGGCTGCCATCGATCAGGTCGCCCAGGCGCGTGAGCAGGCGCAACGGGCATTGATCTTCGAACTGACCCGCTCGGCCTGGCAGCGTCATCCAGGCTGAGTGTCGGCGAGCGTTATGTAGTGCCGATTGCGGTTATTGGCATGGTGTCCTGCGAGCCTCCAGACCCCGGAGGACACCATGAACAATCCTTTCATTCCCCACGTCACCGTCGACGCGCTGATTGCCCAGCGGTTGCCGTCCTGGCTTGCCGGCTTGCCTCAGGAGCAACGCAGTGCGCTGCGCCAGGCCCTTGTGCTTCAGCAGCAGGCCGAGCATCGGCTGCAACAGATGTTCGGGGCGGTCACGCCCCTTGAAGCGTTTGCCGAGAACCTGCTCGGCGAGGCCATGACTTTGATAACCGACGAGGATATCGATGTGCGTGGCGCCAGGCTGCTCAGCGTCTGGCATGAGCCAGTCGCGCCGCTCGTCGCCAGCCTGCCGCTCACCTGGCGGACCCACCGTTCCGAGCAGACCTTGCTGGCAGCGGCGTTGCACAACTTCAGCGAGGAGGAAAGCCGTGCCGAGGCATTCCATGCCGGCACGCACCTGACCGACGATCTGGGCGAAACGATCAAGGCCTTCAAGCCTGAGCAATACGCCTGGCTATGCCGTCAGCTCGATATCGGCGGCCAGTACCAGCGCTACCTCAAGACCCACTTCGAGCCAGAGGCTGCCGAGGCCAGGCAGCAGCTCGAGCAGCAGTTGGAGGCGGTGCACCGTGCCAACTTCGACGCTGCCGTTCAACTGGCGTTGGCCAAGGGGCAACTCGATGCGCTCAGTGGTCGGCAGTTGCGGCCGCTGCTGTCGCCAATCCCGTTGGTTGCGCTGGAGCCGGCGCTCCTGGTGCCACGCCAGCTTCACCTGCTGGGCAAGCGGGCGATCGGCGTGGTCACCCTGGAAGTGCGCCGTGACGCCGCGCCAGACGCAACGCTGGAGGGCGTGATCGCCTGGGTGCCAGGTGACCCCCACGGGGCCGTCAGTCGCCACGCCTCTTGGAATGCCTTGTATCGGGCGTTTGCCCAACGCTTTCGGCAGCCGGGTTACCCGGCGTTCTTCAAGCGCTTCCTTGCGCAGGGCGACCACATCGCCTTCGAGCGGGTGCTCGCCGGGTTGCTGGCCGAGAAGGGCTTGGTGGAACTGGACGGGCGCCACCTCGATTTCGACGGCGAGCTGTTTGTCCGGTTGCGGCAGGATCAGGTGGGGAAGATCCTGGGTGATGCGCGGGTGCTGGCGGTACCGACGGACGATGAGGATCGCCGCAGCCGCAGTGAACGCCTGGAGAGCTACCTGAACGCAGGCCTGGGCCTGCTCAATCTGGCCGCGCTGTTCGTGCCCGGGCTTGGCCTCGCCATGCTCGGCGTGGCGGCGTTGGAGATCGCCAAGGAGGTCTACGAGGGGTATGAGGACTGGCGCATCGGTGACCGCGAAGGCGCGCTGAATCATCTGTTCGGCGTGGCCGAGAACGTGGCGGCCAATGCGCTGCTGCTGGCTGGTGGTGTCGCGGTAGGCAAGGTCTTGCAGCGTGTGCATGTCGTCGATGAGCTGGTACCGGTGGTGGGTGCCGATGGCGAGGCGAGGTTGTGTCATCCCGAGCTGGAGGGTTACAGGGTCGAAGACAGTGAAGAGGATGCACTGGGCGAGGTGATCGACAACTTCACCTGGCAGCATGTGCGTACCCACGAGGGCAGCTTTGCCGTGCAGCCGCATGCCGCCAGCGACACCTGGCAGTTGCGCCATCCGCAGCGGCCGGCGGCGTTGCCGGTGGCGCTGCGGGACAATGGCGCCGGCGCCTGGCGCCATGCCCTGGAGAGTCCTCAGCACTGGCAGGGCGCGCGACTCTTGCGCCGCCTGGGCCGCGACCTGGCCGATATTCCTGAATCGACCATGGTCCAGGTGCTGGAGACCACCGGGTTCGACGAAGCGCGGTTGCGCCGGTTGCACCTCGAGGACGCACCAACGCCGGCTCGTCTGCTCGACGCTTTGGAGCGGCTTCAGCTGCATGAACAGCAGCCGGCACTGCGAGGGGACGCGTTCGACATGGCCCTGACGGCACGCCAGGCGCCTGCGGGCGAGGCTGCGCGACTGTTGCGCCGTGATTTCCCGGGGCTGACGGTGCGATGCGCCGAAGAAATCGCCGAACAGGCCAGCACGGGGCAGCTTGAGCAGATGACCCGCACCTCGCGCGTACCGCTGCTGCTTGCCGAACAGGCGCGCTGGGCGCTGCGCGACAGCCGCCTGGACCGTGCCTGCGCCGGGTTGCGCCAACCCTCGGCGATGAATGCCGATGGCGAGCGACTGGCGTTCGGGCTGCTCGACACCCTGTCGCCCTGGGCTGACGGTATCCGTGTGGTGCTGCACGATGGCCAGGCCAGTGGCCCGCAACTGCTGGTGCTGGGCAAGGCGGATGCCCTGGATGCAAGGCGTATCGTCAAGGGTGCCGGGGGCTACCAGGCCATTGCCGCAGATGGCCGGGCACTGGCTGCAGATAACCGCGAGGGCTCGCTGGTCAAGGCGTTGCTGCTGCACATGGAGCCGGTGCAGCACCTGAACCTGGGCAGTGTCACGTTGAGCGAAGGGCAATTGGCTGACGCGCTGGCCGCTCGGGCCGCCAGCCAGCGCGAAGAGGCTGCCAGGCTGCTAGGTCTGGCCCCGGTGGGCGGCGGCGTCCGGCCCCCGGTACGTTTGGGGGATGGTCGGCTGGGCTATCCACTGAGTGGTCGTGCCGAGGGTGGAAGGCAGGCGCTGCGTCACGCGTTGCGGCAGATTCATCCCGAGCTTGGCGATGCCGAGCTGGATGCCTACATCGCCGAACAGCTGCAGCGGCAGGTCAACCTCTGGGACCTTGTGACCGAACTTCTGCGTCAACACTCACAGCTCGAACAACAACTGGCGACTTGGCGCCGAGGTGCCGTGGGGCGCTCGCAGCAGGTTGCGCGTAAACGCATGGCGAAATACCTGTTGCGCAGTTGGCGCCACCAGGCGTTGATGCTGGAGGGCGAGCAGATCTATATGAGCATCGAGAGCGAGAGGGTAGGGGCGATGCCTGACTTACCGGCCGGTGTGCGCTTTGACAACGTGACGCGACTGACCCTGCGCAATCTGGATCTGGACAGTTTGAATCCAGCGTTCTTCGGACGTTTCGGCAAGCTGCAGCGCCTGGATCTGCGGGGCAATCGGCTCACCGGTCTACCGGCGACGCTGGAAGGGCTCGGCAGCTTGGAGGAACTGGAGCTGGCGGATAATCGGATTGTCCTGGGGCCTGAGAACCGCCGACGCCTGGAGCGCCTGGGACAGCTGCGTCGCCTCAACCTGAACCGCAACCCGCTGGTTGCCGCGCCGCGCCTGGAGGGGCTGTCCCGGTTGCGCCACGTATGCCTGCGCGGTACAGGGCTGACTCAGGTGCCGCAAGGGCTGGCGGGTTTGGCAGGTCTTGAGTATGCCGACCTGCGCGGCAACCGCATCGTCACCCTCGACAATGCGTTCTTCGGTATGCCGTCACGCAGCATCGAGCGTATCCACTTGCACGACAACCCGCTGGATCTGCGCAGTGAAGCGCGCCTGAGCGCGTTTCTCCAGGCCGAGCCCCACCGCCTGCGTCGCCTGGTCGGGCACACCGACAGCACAGTCCAGAACCGTGACGCCTGGTTGCAGTTGCTGGAGCCGGATGACCGCCTGTTGCGGGGCATACAGTGGGACAGCTTGATGCACGAACCTGGGGCAGCCGATTTTTACCAGCTGCTCGCCGATCTGCGAGCAACAGAGGATTTCATCTTTCATCGCGGTGACCTGACTGCGCGGGCCTGGCGGGTGATCGAGAGCTGCGTAGGCAATACCGGGCTGCGCGAGCGATTGTTCGAGCTGGCCGGACATCCGCGCACCTGCAGCGACAGTGTGGCGCTGAACTTCAGCCTGCTGGAGGTGCAATCCTGGGTGTACCTGCGCACTGCTGGCCAGACAGGCCCGGCGGCCGAGCGCAGCTTGCAGCGATTGGGTCGTTCGCTGTTCCGGCTTGATGAGGTCGATCGCGCGGCGTCCGAGGAAATTGCCAGGCGCGCGGCCCGTGGCATCGAGTACGACGAGGTCGAGATCCGCCTGATGTACCGCGTAGGCCTGGCACAGTCCCTGGACCTGCCTGGGCAGCCGAGCAACATGCGTTTTCCGACCAGCGCCGAGGTTTCGCATCGCAGCCTGGTGGCGGTGCGCAGCCAGGTACTGATTGCCGAGCGCACGCCGCGCTTGATCGCGTCGGTGGCCCAGCGCGAGTTCTGGCAGACGCACCTGCGCGAGACCTATGCACAACGTTTCGAAGACACCGACCAGCCCTTCTATGAGCAGTTGGAGCAGTTGCAGCAAGCCGCTCTGCCGGAGGGTGAATACCTGTCGGGCACCAGCGCGGTGGCCGAGGCCCGTGAGGCGGCTATGCAGACGCTTATCGAAACCCTGACCCAGGAAATCTTTACTCGCAATCCGTTATGAGCGGCATGAAGCGGGGCGCAGGCGCAAGCCTGCGCCCCGCGGGCTTCAGAAGCCGAAGTCGCTCAAGCCCGGGTGATCATCGGGCCTGCGCCCCAGCGGCCAGCGGAACTTGCGCTCGGCTTCGGTGATGGGTTGTTCGTTGATGCTGGCGTGGCGGTTGCGCATCAGGCCGTCCTCGGCGAACTCCCAGTTCTCGTTGCCGTAGGCGCGGTACCACTGGCCGCTGTCGTCGTGGTACTCGTAGGCGTAGCGCACGGCGATGCGGTTGCCGGTGAAGGCCCACAGCTCTTTGATCAGGCGGTATTCCAGCTCGCGGTTCCACTTGCGGGTGAGGAAGGCCTGGGCCTCCTCGCGGCTGTTGCAGAACTCGGCGCGATTGCGCCAGTGGGTATCGAGGGTGTAGGCGAGTGCGACCTTGGCGGGGTCTCGGCTGTTCCAGCCGTCCTCGGCCAGGCGGACTTTCTCGATGGCGCTTTCGCGGGTGAAGGGCGGAAGTGGAGGGCGGGGCATTGGGCGTTCCTCAGCTTGCAGTGGTCAGCGGGATGCTGTGCACGGCTTGAAGGCTAGCCCGGCAGGTTGTGCAGGGAAATCCTTGCCTGGCTCACTTCACAATTGCAGGCGGCGGAACAATTGCAGCATCAGCCGCGCGGTCACCGTCCGCGCGGCTTTTCAGATGATCAGTCCCAAGCCGGCGCCAGGCCGTCGGGGCTGACTTCGCGACCGTTGCGCTCAAGTGTGGCGATCAGCGCCATGTCGTCGGCATCCAGGTGCAGGCTGCGGGCAAGCAGGTTGCTGGCCAGGTTTTCGCGCTTGGTCGACGACGGGATCACCGCGTAACCCAGCTGCAGGGCCCAGGCCAGGGCTACCTGGGCGACGGTGGCCTTGTGCTTGGCAGCAATCTGGGCAAGTACCGGGTCCTTCAGCACCTTGCCATAGGCCAGGGTCATGTAGGAGGTGGTGGTGATGCCCTGCTCCTTGAGGAAGGTAGTCAGTTTGGCGTTCTGCAGATAGGGGCTGAGCTCGATCTGGTTGGTGGCGATCTCGCCTTTGCCGACGGCTTCAATGGCCTGGCGGGTCAGCTCGATGTTGAAGTTGGAAACGCCTATCTGGCGGGCCAGGCCCAGTTTCTTGGCTTCAGCCAGGGCCTGCATGTATTCGGCCAGTTCCACGCCGTTGCCCGGCGCTGGCCAGTGGATCAGCAGCAGGTCGACGTAATCGGTACGCAGCTTGGCCAGGCTCTCGCGCAGGCTCGGCAGCAGCTTGTCGGCCGCATAGTTGTCGACCCAGATCTTGGTGGTGATGAACAGTTCGCTGCGCGGCACGCCGCTTTCGGCGATGGCCTGGCCGACCTCGGCTTCGTTCTTGTAGATCTGCGCGGTGTCGATGGCGCGGTAACCCAGCTGCAGTGCCGACTTGACCGAGTCGATGACGGCTTGGCCAGTCAGGCGGAAGGTGCCAAGGCCGAAGGATGGAATGCTCATGGGGCTGCTCCTGTGGTGGGATGCCGGGGCTGCGTGCTGCGGCATCGTTCGGATAGGCGGCAGTGTGCGGTACTCACAGGTTTTGATTAAGGTGTCGGGGCGCCAAGGTCCTTTGATCTGGAGTCATGAGTGAGTGGTTTTTTCATGCCTGGCAAAGGGGGAAACACGCTGAAAACCGCTGTGGCTTCGCGCCTTTGAACAGGTAGTTGGTCGCAATTCTCACGTTGCCTCGGAACTAACTACACTGAGATGTCTCTATGATGGCGTCGGCAGACAGCAGGGGGGGCATTGTAAGGTGACCTCCGCCTGATTAGACTGCGCCGAATTCGTACGCAAAGCCCTACGTTAAGGACGTATATGATCAAGAAATGCTTGTTCCCGGCAGCCGGTTACGGCACTCGTTTCCTGCCCGCTACCAAAGCCATGCCCAAGGAAATGCTGCCGGTGGTCAACAAGCCACTGATCCAGTATGGCGTTGAAGAAGCACTGGACGCCGGCCTGAATGAAATTTCCATCGTCACCGGCCGCGGCAAGCGCGCCCTGGAAGACCACTTCGACATCAGCTACGAGCTGGAAAACCAGATCAAGGGCACCGACAAGGAAAAATACCTGGTCGGCATCCGTCGTCTGCTGGACGAGTGCTCGTTCGCCTACACCCGCCAGACCGAAATGAAAGGCCTGGGCCACGCCATCCTCACCGGCCGCCCGCTGATCGGTGACGAGCCGTTCGCCGTGGTACTGGCCGACGACCTGTGCGTCAACCTTGAAGGCGATGGCGTGCTCGCGCAAATGGTCGCGCTGTACAAGAAGTACCGCTGCTCGATCGTTGCCATCCAGGAAGTCGACCCGCAAGAAACCAACAAGTACGGCGTCATCGCCGGTGAAGAGATCAAGGACGGCATCTTCCGCGTGGATTCCATGGTCGAGAAGCCGAAGCCGGAAGACGCACCGTCGAACCTGGCCATCATCGGCCGTTACATCCTGACCCCGGACATCTTCGAGAAGATCGAACAGACCGAGCCAGGCAAAGGCGGCGAGATCCAGATCACCGACGCCCTGATGAAGCAGGCCGCCGAAGGCAACGTGATCGCCTACAAGTTCAAGGGCAAGCGTTTCGACTGCGGTGGCGCCGAAGGCTACATCGAGGCGACCAACTTCTGCTTCGAAAACTTCTACAAGACCGGCAAGGCGTACTGATAAGCACTGGCTGGTTTGAAGCCACCCCTCGGGGTAGTGCTTTTGCTGCATTGGGGCTGCTGCGCAGCCCTTCGCGGGTGAACCCGCTCCCACACGGCTTGCGCTGTACCTGTGGGAGCGGGTTTACCCGCGAAGGGCCGCAAGGCGGCCCCAGTGCTTTATGGCAAAAGCCTATCTCCTGGGGTGGCTTTTTTGTTTGTGGCAGGCAACGGCGCTATGCTGGGCGCCTGCCAAGGAGACTGACTACATGGCCTACGATTTTGATCTGTTCGTGATTGGCGCCGGTTCCGGCGGTGTACGTGCGGCGCGTTTCGCCGCAGGCTTCGGCGCCAAGGTGGCCGTTGCCGAGAGCCGCTACCTGGGCGGTACCTGCGTCAACGTCGGCTGCGTGCCGAAAAAACTGCTGGTGTACGGCGCCCATGTCGCCGATGAGCTGGAACAGGCCGCCGGTTTCGGCTGGACCCTGGAAGAAGGCCACTTCGACTGGGGCACCCTGATCGCCAACAAGAACCGCGAGATCGAGCGCCTCAATGGCATCTATCGCAACCTGCTGGTCAACAGCGGCGTCACCTTGCTGACCGGCCACGCGCGCATCACCGGTGCCAACGAAGTGGAAGTGGAAGGCCAGCGCTACAGCGCTGCGAACATCCTGATCGCCACCGGCGGCTGGCCGCAGGTGCCGGACATTCCGGGCAAGGAGCTGGCGATCACCTCCAACGAGGCGTTCTACCTCAAGGACCTGCCGCGCCGGGTGCTGGTGGTCGGTGGTGGCTACATCGCCGTCGAGTTTGCCGGGATCTTCCAGGGCCTGGGCGCCGATACCACGCTGCTGTACCGCGGCGACCTGTTCCTGCGCGGCTTTGATGGCTCGGTGCGCACGCACCTCAAGGAAGAGCTGGAAAAACGCGGCATGGACCTGCAGTTCAACGCCGATATCCAGCGCATCGACAAGCTCGACGACGGCAGCCTCAAGGCCACCCTCAAGGATGGCCGCGAGCTGGTCGCCGACTGCGTGTTCTACGCCACCGGGCGCCGGCCGATGCTGGACAACCTGGGCCTGGAAAATACCGGTGTGGAACTGGACGAGCGCGGCTTCATCCGTGTCGATGAGCAGTACCAGACCACCGCGCCGTCGATCCTGGCCATTGGCGATGTGATCGGCCGCGTGCAGCTCACCCCGGTGGCGCTGGCCGAAGGCATGGCCGTGGCCCGGCGTTTGTTCAAGCCCGAGCAGTACCGCCCGGTGGATTACCAGAACATCCCCACCGCAGTGTTCAGCCAGCCGCCGATCGGTACCGTGGGCTTGACCGAAGAGCAGGCGCTGCAGGCCGGGCACAAGGTGCAGATCTTCGAGAGCCGCTTCCGGGCGATGAAACTGACCCTCACCGATATCCAGGAAAAGACCCTGATGAAGCTGGTGGTGGATGCCGACACCGACAAGGTGCTGGGCTGCCACATGGTCGGGCCGGATGCCGGCGAGATCATCCAGGGCCTGGGCATCGCGCTGAAGGCCGGGGCTACCAAGCAGCAGTTCGACGAGACCATCGGCGTGCACCCGACGGCGGCCGAAGAGTTCGTCACCATGCGTACCGTTACCCGCTGATCCGCGTCACCCCTGATCGCGGGGCAAGCCCGCTCCCACGCCAGAACCGTCGCTTCCATGCGATTCTGGCGTGGGAGCGGGCTTGCCCCGCGATGCTTTTTGGCTCGCGCAATCCTTTGCTCAGCTCAATCCCTTCTATTAATAAACCCACCTTATAGCCAAAACCAATCACAAGCATGAGCTTTGCCAATGAGCCTTCAGCCGGAGCAGTCGGTAGGATTCACTCCATCAACTGATTCCAACCCCATGAAGGAGCGTCTCTCATGCCAATCATCAACAGCCAGGTCAAACCGTTCACCGCCACCGCCTACCACAAGGGCGAGTTCGTTCAGGTCAGCGAAGCCGACCTGAAAGGCAAATGGTCCGTCGTGTTCTTCTACCCGGCCGACTTCACCTTCGTCTGCCCGACCGAGCTGGGCGACCTGGCCGACAACTACGCCGAGTTCCAGAAGCTGGGCGTCGAGATCTACGGCGTGTCCACCGACACCCACTTCACCCACAAAGCCTGGCACGACACCTCGGACACCATCGGCAAGATCCAGTACCCGCTGATCGGTGACCCGACCCACATCATCTCGCGCAACTTCGACGTACTGATCGAAGAAGCTGGCCTGGCCGATCGCGGTACCTTCGTGATCAACCCGCAAGGCCAGATCAAGATCGTCGAACTGAACGACGGTGGTGTAGGCCGTGACGCTGCCGAGCTGCTGCGCAAAGTCAAAGCCGCCCAGTACGTTGCCGCCCACCCGGGTGAAGTGTGCCCGGCCAAGTGGAAAGAAGGCGAAGCCACCCTGGCGCCGTCCCTGGATCTGGTTGGCAAGATCTAAGTCGATGTGCACCTCGCGGGCGGTAGACAGCCGCCAAAGCTGAAGTACCTACCGCCCCGTAAAAACGCCCGGGCGATCCTGCCTGGGCGTTTTTGTATCCGAAGTTTGAAAAAGGAATCGCCCGTATGTTGGACGCCACGCTTAAATCGCAACTGAAAACCTACCTGGAGCGGGTCACCCAGCCGATCGAAATCGTCGCTTCCCTCGACGACGGCGCGAAGTCCCGCGAATTGCACGACCTGCTGGTGGAAATCGCCGGCCTGTCGAACCACATTACCTTCAGCGCGGACGGCAGCGACGCCCGTCGTCCTTCGTTCTCGCTGAATCGCCCTGGGGCGGACATTAGCCTGCGTTTTGCCGGCATCCCCATGGGCCACGAATTCACCTCCCTGGTGCTTGCGCTGTTGCAGGTCGGCGGCCACCCCTCGAAAGCCAGCGCCGAAGTGATCGAGCAGATCCAGGGCTTGCAGGGTGAGTTCAACTTCGAAACCTACTTCTCGCTGTCGTGCCAGAACTGCCCGGACGTGGTCCAGGCGCTGAACCTGATGGCGGTGCTCAACCCCAACGTGCGCCACGTCGCGATCGACGGCGCGCTGTTCCAGGATGAAGTGGAAAGCCGCAAGGTCATGGCCGTTCCGAGCATCTACCTGAATGGCGAAGTGTTCGGCCAGGGCCGTATGGGCCTTGAGGAAATCCTCGGCAAGATCGACACCAGTGCCGGCGCGCGTCAGGCCGAGAAGATCAATGCCAAGGACGCTTTCGACGTGCTGGTGGTCGGTGGTGGCCCGGCCGGTGCGGCGGCGGCCATCTATGCCGCGCGCAAAGGCATCCGTACCGGGGTTGCCGCCGAGCGTTTCGGCGGCCAGGTGCTCGATACCCTGGCCATCGAGAACTTCATCTCGGTGCAGGAAACCGAAGGGCCGAAACTGGCCACGGCGCTGGAAGAGCACGTCAAGCAGTACGACGTCGACATCATGAACCTGCAGCGCGGCGAAGCGCTGATCCCAGCCGTTGACGGTGGCCTGCACGAAGTACGCCTGGCCGGCGGCGCCTCGCTAAAGGCCAAGACCGTGATCCTGGCCACCGGTGCCCGCTGGCGCGAAATGAACGTGCCGGGCGAGCAGGAATACCGCGCCCGTGGCGTGGCCTACTGCCCGCACTGCGACGGCCCGCTGTTCAAGGGCAAGCGGGTGGCGGTGATCGGCGGTGGCAACTCCGGTGTGGAAGCGGCCATCGATCTGGCCGGTATCGTCGCCCAGGTGACCCTGATCGAGTTCGACAGCCAGTTGCGCGCCGACGCGGTACTGCAGCGCAAGTTGCACAGCCTGCCGAACGTCACGGTGATCACCCGTGCGCTGACCACCGAAGTGGTCGGCAATGGCGAGAAGGTGACTGGCCTGCGTTACAAGGACCGCAGCACCGATGAAGTGCATGAGCTGGCGCTGGAAGGCATCTTCGTGCAGATCGGCCTGCTGCCGAACACCGATTGGCTCAAGGGCACTGTCGAGCTGTCGCCGCGTGGCGAGATCATCGTCGATGCCAAGGGCCAGACCAGCATCCCCGGCGTGTTCGCTGCCGGTGACGTGACCACGGTGCCGTACAAGCAGATCGTCATCGCCGTGGGCGAGGGTGCCAAGGCTTCGCTGGCGGCCTTTGATCACCTGATCCGGACTTCGGCGCCGGCGTAAGGCTGTTCCGGACTCATCGCGGGGCAAGCCCGCTCCCACGAGCTTGTATCAGGCTCGTGGGAGCGGGCTTGCCCCGCGATTGCTTTGGTGTGGCAGTGGCTATCATGAAGGGCAGGCCTATTTCGGAACCACGCCATGACCCTGATCAGCCGCGAACCCTGGTGGCTCGTGCCACCCCAGCCCGGGCAGAAAGAGCAGGACCTGCACTGGGGCTACCTGGAAATCTACGCCGACGGCCGTACCGTATTCGTCGACCAGCGCCCCAGCGAGCGTGAAATGGCCGAGCGCAAGAGCTGTCGCAACTTCCCCGAAGCACTCAAGCCCTGACGTCAGCCTTCAAGCTGGGCCAGGCGTTCCTCCAGCGCGGCGATCCGCGCTTCCAGCGCTTCGATGCGCTCCTGCGAGACACTGCCGGCACTGCTGCGTGCGCCACCTTCCTGCTGACGCGCGGCGAGGATTTCCTCGATTTGGGCCGGGTCGCCCAGGGCATGGGTGTAGCGGTCCTCACGCTGGCCGGCCTGGCGCGGCAGGTGCAGGGCCAGGCCACGGGAGATCAGGCGCTCCAGCTGGTGCTGGACCTGGTCGACGTCTTCGAAATCATGCAGGCGGTTGCTGCGGGTGAGCAGTTCGTTCAGGGTTTGCGGGCCGCGCAGGAACATCAGGCCCATCAGCACCAGCTGCGCCGGTACCAGCTCCAGCGCCTTGTCCACCCGCTGTTCCCAGCGGTCGGCACGGCTGCCCATCTGCAGGCGGGCCATGTTCTGCCCTTCGAGGGCGCGCAGGGCCTGGCCAACCTGGCCGGGGGAGAGGTTCATGACAGGTTCGCGGCTGGTTTTCTGGTTGCAGGCCAGGACCAGGGCATTGAGGGTCAGGGGGTAGGTTTCCGGGCTGCTGGCCTGCTTTTCGATCAACGAACCGAGGACGCGGATTTCGGTACTGTTGAAGCGGCCTTCGCCGGTGCTTTGGTGTTCAGACATGGCCCTGTCTCATTGCGAGGAAAAGGCCACTAGCCTAGGTAAACTGCCTGGCTTAAGCAATCGTCGAACACATCGCGGGGCAAGCCCGCTCCCACGCTATGAACTGCTACTCGAGGGTTGGATTGGTGTCCAACTTCTTTGGGGGCAGTCCAAAGCGTGGGAGCGGGCTTGCCCCGCGATGGCCCTATCAGGCGCTGCGCTGTTCCATGGCCTGGCACGCGGCGGCCGTGAACAGCACGTCGGTGGACGAGTTCAGCGCCGTCTCCGCCGAATCCTGCAGCACGCCGATGATGAACCCGACCGCCACCACCTGCATGGCGACCTCGCTGGGAATACCGAACAGGCTGCAGGCCAGCGGGATCAGCAGCAGCGAACCGCCGGCCACGCCCGAGGCGCCGCAGGCACACACCGCCGCTACCACGCTGAGCAGCACGGCGGTGGGCAGGTCGACCGGGATGCCCAGGGTGTGCACGGCCGCCAGGGTCAGCACGGTGATGGTGATCGCCGCGCCGGCCATGTTGATGGTCGCGCCCAGCGGGATCGACACCGAATAGGTGTCCTCGTGCAGGCCGAGCTTCTCCGACAGCGCCAGGTTGACCGGGATGTTGGCCGCCGAGCTACGGGTGAAGAACGCGGTGATACCGCTTTCGCGCAGGCACAGCAACACCAGCGGGTAAGGGTTGCGGCGGATTTTCCAGAACACGATCAGCGGGTTCATCACCAGGGCCACGAACAGCATGCAGCCGATCAGCACGGCCAGCAGGTGCAGGTAACCCAGCAGGGCGTCCAGGCCGGACTGTGCCAGCGTCGAGCTGACCAGGCCGAAAATGCCCAGCGGGGCGAAGCGGATGACCACGCGCACGATCAGAGTGACGCCGTTGGACAGGTCCTCGACCACGGTGCGGGTGGTGTCATTGGCATGACGCAGGGCGATGCCCAGGCCGATGGCCCAGGTCAGGATGCCGATGAAGTTGGCATTGAGCAGGGCGTTGATCGGATTGTCGACGGCGCTCAGCAGCAGGTTCTGCAGTACTTCGCTGATGCCGCCGGGGGCACTGAGCGAAGCCTCGCTGGCGCTCAGCACCAGCTGCGAGGGGAACAACATGCTGGCGGCCACGGCCACTACCGCGGCGGCAAAGGTGCCCAGCAGGTACAGCCAGAGGATCGGGCGGATATGGGTTTCCTGGCCATGGCGGTGGTTGGCGATCGAGGCCATCACCAGGATGAACACCAGCACCGGCGCAACCGCTTTCAGGGCGCTGACGAACACCTTGCCAAGGAAACCGAGGTCGAGGGCCACGGAGGGGGCGAGCAGGGCCAGCGCGATGCCGGCCACCAGGCCGATGCAGATCTGCGTCACCAGGCCGGTGCGGTTGATGAGACGAAGAACGGGGGTCATGTGCAGCGCAATCTCGGGGGTGAATGAACCGCGTACTCTACCACAGCCAGGTTTGGCACTTATCGCGGGGCAAGCCCGCTCCCACGCTACCTGGATTGCCTGAGCGTCCCGCGATGTGTTCACCAGTGAAACAACTCTCGTCGGGCCCCCTCGGTGATCGCCACGATGCCCGGGTGCTTGACCTTGCGCTCCACCGAGATGGCATAGAACGACTCGTTCACCGCCTCGGTCTGGCCGATCAGTTGCACCCCGTACTGGCGGCACACTTCTTCGGCGATCACGCTGGGGGCGACGAAGATGCCGCTGCCGGACTGGCCGAAGGCCTGCATCAGCGCGCTGTCGTCGAACTCACCGACAATGCGCGGCTGCACCTGTTGCTCGGCCAGCCAACGCAGCAGGCGGCTGCGCACCACCGTTTCCTGGCCGGGAATCAACAGCGGGGCATCGTCCAGGCAGGCGGGGAAGGGCTTGTCGAGCTGGGCGGCCAGCCTGTGCGTGGCAAAGAAGCTGAGGCCGCATTCACCCAGCTTCTGGCTGTAACCCTTGATGTCCAGGTGGTTGGGCATGGGGCTGTCGGAAATCACCAGGTCCAGGCGCTGGATCGCCAGGTCTGCGAGCAGGCGCTCGAGCTTGTCTTCGCGGCAGCTGATGCGCAGCACCTCGTCCAGTTCCATGGTGGGCGCCAGCAGGCGGTAGACGATGGACTTGGGCACCACGTCGGCCACCCCCACGCGGAACAGGATCTGTTCCTGAGGGCCTGCCCGCAGCATCGCCTCCAGCTCGCCGCCGATCTGGAACATCTGCTCGGCATAGGTGAGGGCCTGGCGGCCGGTTTCCGTCAGTTCCAGCTGACGACCGACGCGCTGGAACAGTTCCAGGTTCCAGGTCTGCTCGAACAGGCTGATCTGCCCGCTGATCGTCTGCGGCGTAAGATTCAGTTGCTCGCTGGCGCGGGCGATGCTCCCGGTCTTTGCTACAGCCCAGAAGTAATGAAGCTGGCGGTAGTTGAGCATGGCGTTTCCGGATTCGTAAAAACCGAAGTATATCAGCTGAAAATACGAATTTTCCGGATGTTTCATCCCCTCTAGAATGCGCCCCCATCAGGCGCCCCGTGCGCCGCACGGATATCGACAAGCGAGGACCCCATGTTGCAACTCAAATCCATTGGTACGCCCCTGGTACTGGCCCTGGCGTTGTTCGCCACGAGCGGCTGCGACCAGGCCGAGAAGTCCGCCCAGCAGATGCTCGACCAGGCCGCCGAAACGGCCAAGCAGGCCATCGACAAGACCAACGACGCCGCCCAGCAGGCGCTGAGCGACGCCATCGGCAGCGATGGCGAGAAGGCCAAGGCCGAAGACGACAAGAAAGACACCCAAGACATCTGACCCACCGGACCCGAAGCAGGACTGACCAATGGAATATTTACTGGAACTCGCCGCTAGCCCCACCGCCTGGGTTGCCCTTGCCACCCTGGTGGCCATGGAGGTCGTGCTCGGCATCGACAACCTGATCTTCATCTCGATCCTCACCAACAAGCTGCCTGAGGAGTTCCGCTCGAAGGCACGACGCATCGGTATCAGCATGGCCTTGGTCATGCGCCTGGCGCTGCTCAGCACCGTGGCCTGGATCGTCCAGCTGACCGAGCCGGTAATCGATGTGTTCGGCCACGCCTTCTCGTGGAAGGACATGATCCTCATCGCCGGTGGCCTGTTCCTGCTGTGGAAGGCGACCAAGGAGATCCATGAAAGTGTCGACCCCCATGGTGCCAAGGAAGAGTCCAAGCTCGGCAGTACCGTGACCCTTGGTTTCACTGCGGCGATCTTCCAGATCCTGCTGCTGGACATCGTCTTCTCGATCGACAGCATCATCACCGCCGTGGGCATGACCGAGCACCTGCCGATCATGATCATCGCCGTGATCAGCGCCGTGATCGTGATGCTGGTGGCCGCCGACCCGCTGGCCAAGTTCATCAACGACAACCCGACCGTGGTGATGCTGGCCCTGGGCTTCCTGATCATGATCGGCATGACCCTGATCGCCGAAGGCTTCGGCGCCCATGTACCGAAAGGCTACGTGTATGCCGCCATGGCCTTCTCGACGGTGATCGAGATGCTCAACATCATGGCCCGCCGGGCGCGCTTGAAGCGTGAGGCTGCAGAGGGTTGAGTTAGTTTCGCAACCCTTTCGCGGGGCAAGCCCGCTCCCACGCTATGAACTGCTGTATGGATGTCCAACTTCTTGATGGCAGTTCATGGCGTGGGAGCGGGCTTGCCCCGCGATGTTTCAAGACTTGCCGGCAGTCTTGCGCCGGCGCGGGGTCGTGGCCTTGGCCGCCCCTTGCTCCGCCTTGCGCTTGCCCCCACCCCCACGCTTCTTCTTCCACGGCGCACCCTTGCCCCCCGGCGGCAAGGGCGGGCCGCTGATGTTCAGGCGCATCCCCGCGCAGCGCTGTACCAGCTTGCCCATCCAGGCCGACTGCCGAGCGACGAACTCCTCAAGGCTCATCTCACCGCTTTGCACCATGTCCAACGCTTGCTCCCAGATGGCCGTGGTGCCGGGGTCGGCGATGGCGCGGGGCACGGCATCGATCAGGCTGAACGCCGCAGGTGTCGCCGACAGCGCCTTGCCATTCTTGACCAGATAACCACGATCGAGCAGGCCCTGGATGATGCTGGCACGGGTCGCCTCGGTACCGATGCCGGTGGTTTCCTTGAGCTTCTGTTTGAGCAGCGGATCATCCACCAGCTTGGCGACGTTCTTCATCGCCTTGATCAGGTCGCCCTCGGTGAAGGGCTTGGGCGGCTGGGTCCACAGGTCTTTGAGTTGCAGATCATGCAGCGCGCAGTCCTGCCCTTCGCGCAGGGCGGGCAGCACCTGGGCCGGTGGTGCTTCGCGGCCTTTGGCCGGGGTGAGTGCCTCGGGCAGGGCGCGGCGCCAGCCCGGCTCGACGATCTGCTTGCCCACCGCGCGCAGCGCTTGCCCTGCGCAGTCGAACTCAGCCTGGGTGCGGTCGTATTCGTGGTTGGGCAGAAACTGCGCCAGGTAACGGGCGCGGATCAGCGTGTAGACCGCCTTGTACTTGGGCGGCAGGCGCGCCGGGTCGCTGGCGGCGGCGGTGGGGATGATGCCGTGGTGGGCGCTGACCTTCTGGTCATTCCACGCCCGTGAGCGGCGCTGAGGCTCAAGATGGGCTTGCAGCGGTGCGAGGCTGGCGTCGGCACGCTGCAGGGCGGCGAGAATCGCCGGTGCCTCGCCGTGTTGGCTGAGTGGCAGGTAGCCGCTGTCGCTGCGCGGGTAGGTGATCAGCTTGTGGGTTTCGTACAGGGCCTGGGCGATGTCCAGTGTCTCCTGGGCGCCCAGGCCGAATTTTTTCGAGCACAGCTCCTGCAGCGTGCCCAGGTCGAAGGGTAGCGGCGCCGCTTCGCGCACGCGCTCGGTGGCAACCTTGAGCACCCGCGCCGTGCCTGCGGCCTGCATGGCGGTGGCGGCCTGCTGCGCCAACGCTTGTTGCAGGCAGCGGCCTTGGTCGTCGCAGGCGTCTTCCGGCGCGCGCCATTGGGCATTGAACACCTGGCCTGCGCTTTCCAGCTGCACGTCGATGGCCCAGAACGGCACAGGCACGAAATCGGCGATGCTGCGGTCGCGGTCCACCACCAGGCGCAATGTCGGAGTTTGCACCCGGCCCACCGGTAGCACGCCCTGGTAGCCGGACTGGCGGCCGAGCAGGGTGAACAGGCGGCTCATGTTCATGCCGATCAGCCAGTCGGCACGCGAGCGGCCCAGGGCCGAGTGGTAGAGGCTGAAGGTTTCCTGGCCAGGCAGCAGGCGCCCCAGGGCCTTGCGGATCGAGGCATCGTCCAGTGCCGACAACCACAGGCGCTGGATGGGGCCGCGGTAGCGGCAGTGCTCGACCAGTTCGCGGGCGATCATCTCGCCCTCGCGGTCGGCGTCGGTGGCGATCACCAGCTCGCGGGCCTCGCCCAGCAGGCGCTTGACCGCCTTGAACTGGCTGGCGGTCTTGGGCTTGACCGTCATCTTCCACTTGTCGGGGATGATCGGCAGGTCGTCGAGGGACCAGCGCTTGTAGCGTTCGTCGTAGCTGTCGGGTGGCGCGGTTTCCAGCAGGTGGCCGATGCACCAGGTGACGCACACGTCAGTGCCTTGCCAGCAGCCATCGCCACGGCGCTGGGCGCCGAGCACCTTGGCGATGTCTTTTGCCTGGGAGGGTTTTTCGCAGAGAAAGAGGCGCATGGCCGGCAACGCTTCATCGTTGGAGATGGGGCACTAGGATGCGCAAGGCAGGGCGGGCAGGCAAGTTTTATCTGTATGCATGTACAGGTTTTATGCCCGCACCTTTGGCAGGGTAGCCCCAGGCATGGTGTTGGACCTTGAGGCGAGCCCCGTGCGAACTTGGCCCTTCGCCCGTCAGTCGTGTCAGTGGACGATGTCGCTGGGGCGTTTTTCCTACCTGCTACAAGGACGTCAAACAATGCCCGTATTCGATTACAAGCAGCTCGACAGCGCCGCCTCCGGCGCGCTTTACCAGGACGCCATGGCCCTGGCCATGTACGCCTACCATGGCATCGACGACGGCTTTGCCGCCGGCTACCAGCAGCATGGCTTCGGCCTGGGCCTGCCGGCCACGCTGGTCAAGGCCTTGATCGGCGGCAGTGACAGCCAGGGGGTGATCCCCGGCATCCCGTGGAACCCCGATTCCGAAGCCAAGGCGTTGGCCCAGGTGAAAGCCGCCGGCTGGACGCCGATCAGCGCAGAGCAGTTGGGCTACAACGGCCACACCGATGCCCGCGGTACCTTTCACGGGGAAACGCCGGGCTACACCAGTGCCCAGGTGGAGATCCTCGGGCGCTACGACGCCAATGGCCAGCTGAGCGGGATCGGCATCGCCTTCCGTGGCACCAGCGGGCCTCGCGAGAACCTGCTGGGGGACACCCTGGGTGATGCGGTGAACGACCTGCTGGCGGCGCTGGGGCCGGCCGGCTATGCCCGCGACTACGCGGCCAACGCCTTCGATGGCCTGCTCGGTAACGTCGCGGCCTTCGCCAAGGCCAACGGCCTGAGCGGCGCCGACATTACCGTCAGCGGCCACAGCCTGGGCGGCCTGGCGGTCAACAGCCTGGCCGACCTCAGCGGTGCGCGCTGGGGTGGCTTCTATGAGGATGCGCGCTACGTTGCCTTTGCCTCGCCCACCCAGGCTGCGAACCCCGACAAGGTGCTTAACATCGGCTACGAAAACGACCCCGTGTTCCGTGTGCTCGACGGCGCGTCGGTCACCTGGGGCACCCTGGGCGTGCATGACGGTGCCAAGGCTTCGGCCACCGACAATATCGTCAACTTCAACGACCACTACGCTTCGGACGCCTGGAACCTGCTGCCGTTCTCCATCGGCAACATCGCTACCTGGCTGTCGCACCTGCCGGCGGCATATACCGACGGCCTGGGCCGGGTGCTGGACTCCGGCTTCTATCAGTGGACCAGCCGCGACTCGACCATCGTGGTCAGCAACCTGTCCGACGTCACCCGGGGCTCGACCTGGGTACAGGACCTCAACCGCAACGCCGAGACGCACAAGGGCAGCACCTTCATCATCGGCAGCGAGCAGGCCGACCTTATCCAGGGCGGGCGTGGCAACGATTACCTGGAAGGGCGCGGCGGCAACGACACCTTCCGTGACGAGGGTGGCTTCAACCTGATCGACGGTGGCAGCGGCCACGACACCTTGAAGCTCGGCGACGCGCTGGCCAACCTGAGCATTGCCCGTGACGGGCAAGGGACGCTGTACGTGCGCGACGCCGAGGGCGGCATCAGCCTGGTGCGCAACGTGGAGAGCCTGGTGAGCCAGGAGACCAGCCTGGTGTTCTTCAGCAAGGAGGTCAGCCACTCGGTTGGCGCCGATGGCTTGTTCTCCAGCGGCAAGCTCAACCTCTATGCCGCCTCGCAAAGCGGCAGCCAGGCGGGCGACACGCTGGTGGCCGGCAAGCAGGGCCAGTGGTTGTTCGGCCTGGACGGCGATGACCGCCTGCTGGGCGGCGCGGGCAATGATGTGCTGGTGGGCGGTGCCGGCAACGACCTGCTCAGCGGCGGGGCAGGGCGCGACACCTTCCTGTTCGACGGCCATTTCGGCCAGGACCGGGTGCTGGACTTCAGCAGCCAGGACCGTTTGGTGTTCATGGGGGTGGACGGTGGCACGGCGTCGCGGGACTTGCGTGATCACCTGAGCCAGGTGGGTGATGACCTGGTGCTGACCTTCGGCAAGGACAGCGTGACCCTGGTGGGCATTGCCGGGCAGGGCCTGGCGGACGGCCAGATCGTCATCGCTTGATGGGGTGAACCCGTCGCGGCCGGGCGCCGCGGCGGGTTCAGGCCGGGATCAGTATTCCCAGAAGATGCGCTGCAGTTCCTTGCTGTCCTGGGTCTTGGTCATGGCGACCATGGCCAGGATGCGGGCTTTCTGCGGGTTCAGGTCGTGGGCCACGACCCAGTCGTTCTTGTCGTCAGGCTGTTCGGCGTTGCGCAGTACGAAACCACCCTGGTTGACGTGGGACGAACGAATGATCTGCACGCCGTTCTTGCGCAGTTCCTGCAGGGCAGGGACGACGCGCGACGACACCGAACCGTTGCCGGTGCCGGCGTGGATGATCGCCTTGGCGCCACCCTGGGCCAGGGCCTTGTAGGCGGTGTCGGTGACGTTGCCGTAGCCGTAGGCGATGTCCACGGCCGGCAGGCTGCTGATGGTCTTGATGTCGAACTCGGAGTTGACCGTGTGGCGCTTGGCCGGCAGGCGGAACCAGTAGGACTTGCCTTCCACTACCATGCCCATCGGGCCCCAGGCGCTCTTGAAGGCTTCGGTCTTGATGTTGACCGACTTGCTCACGTCGCGGCCGGACTGGATCTCGTCGTTCATGGTCACCAGCACGCCCTTGCCACGGTTCTGCTTGTCGCTGGCCACGGCCACGGCGTTGTACAGGTT
This sequence comes from Pseudomonas sp. EMN2, assembly GCF_009650555.1. NCBI lineage: Bacteria > Pseudomonadati > Pseudomonadota > Gammaproteobacteria > Pseudomonadales > Pseudomonadaceae > Pseudomonas > Pseudomonas sp. EMN2. Next base: position 28,057 of record NZ_VZZR01000051.1, on the reverse strand, counting down.
GAGCATGCCGTCGGCGGACATGGCGGTGCCCGGGCGCATGGAACCGACCACCACGATCGGCTTGTCGGTCTTCTCCACCAGGTTGAGGAAGTAGGCGGTCTCTTCCAGGGTGTCGGTGCCGTGGGTGATGACGATGCCGTCGACGTCCTTGCTGTCGGCCAGCTCGGCGACACGCTTGCCCAGCTTGAGCAGGTCGTCGTTGCTGATGCTTTCGGAGGCGATCTGCATGACCTGCTCGCCGCGCACGTTGGCGATGTCCGCCAGTTCCGGCACGCCGGCGATCAGCTTGTCGATGCCGAGCTTGGCAGCCTGGTAGGTGGCGCTGTTGGCGGCGCTGGCACCGGCACCGGCGATGGTGCCGCCGGTGGCGAGGATCACCACGTTGGCGAGCTTCTGTTGTTGCTCGGCTTCCTTGGCCGAAACGGTGGTCGGCAGGGCCAGCAGCAGGGCCAGGGTCGCCGGAGTGAAGGCCTTGAGTGCGATATGGATCATAGTTCTTCTTCTCTCTTCCTATTGAGATGTTCGCTGTGTCGCACAACAGTCAGGCAGATTTCGTACCAGTCTTTACCGTTCGTCGCTTTTCATCTGTAAGCCGTTGATATTCATTATGTGTAACCTGAATGCGTGAGACTGCGCGGGCTGCCGTCGTTCGGCATCCCGAACGCACGTAGGAAAAGTGTTCGGTTTTTCGGATAAATTGCGGATAATCCGGCGTGCGTGCTGGCGCTTTGCCTACCTACTGGATTTGACAAACGCGGGACCTGTTTCCATAGTGAGTTACCGCAAACGTTTGCATCCGATAAAAATCACAAAATTCGGAGTCATTTCCATGAAGCTGCCGTTCTCCGGTCGTCCGCTGGCCGTCGCTGTACTCTCTTCGCTGATGCTTGCCCTGCCACTGACCGCCGCCCATGCCGAGGACGCGCCCAAGGTCGCACTGGTGATGAAATCCTTGGCCAACGAGTTCTTCCGCACCATGGAAGACGGCGCCAAGGACTACCAGAAAGCCAACCCCCAGGATTTCGAGCTGATCGCCAACGGCATCAAGAATGAAACCGATACCGGCGAGCAGATCCGCATCGTCGAGCAGATGGTCAACTCAGGCGCCAAGGCCCTGGTGATCGCGCCGGCCGACTCCAAGGCGCTGGTCGCGGCGGTGAAGAAGGCCATGGACAAAGGCGTGATCGTGATCAACATCGACAACCGCCTCGACCCCGAACTGCTCAAGAGCAAGGGCATCAGCGTGCCCTTCGTCGGCCCCGACAACCGCAAGGGCGCGCGCCTCGTCGGCGATTACCTGGCCAAAGAGAAGCTCAAGGCTGGCGATCAGGTCGGCATCATCGAAGGCGTGCCGACTACCACCAACGCCCAGCAGCGCACCGCCGGCTTCAAGGACGCCATGGAAGCCGCGCAGATGAAGATCGTCTCGGTGCAATCGGGCAATTGGGAGATCGACAAAGGCAACGCCGTGGCCGCCTCGATGCTCAACGAATACCCCGACCTCAAGGCGCTGCTGGCCGGCAACGACAGCATGGCACTGGGCGCGGTCTCGGCCGTGCGCGCTGCCGGCAAGGCCGGCCAGGTGCAGGTGGTCGGCTACGACAACATCAAGGCCATCAAGCCGATGCTCAAGGATGGCCGCGTGCTCGCCACCCTCGACCAGGCCGCCAGCCAGCAGGCGGTGTATGGCATCCAGGCGGCGTTGACCATGCTCAAGGGCGAGAAGCCTGCCGTGGATGCCGACAATGTGATCCAGACGCCGGTGGAATTGATCACGAAGTGACTGTTCGTGAGTGAGAGACCTGATGCTTGAGTGGTCGTGGGAGCGGGCTTGCCCCGCGATGGGCGCACCGCGGTGGATGGCACCGGCTACGCCGGTGTTCGCGGGGCAAGCCCGCTCCCACGCAGGCAAAATCAACAAGCTGTGATTGGTTCTATCAAGAGAGGTGGCCATGTCAGTAACGGCCAATGAAACCATGCTGGCCGTCAGCGGCCTGGGCAAGACTTACGCCCAGCCGGTGCTCGGCGACGTCACCCTCGAGCTGCGCGGCGGCGAGGTGTTGGCACTGACCGGCGAAAACGGTGCGGGCAAGTCGACCCTGTCCAAGCTGATCAGCGGCCTGGAAATCCCCACCGCCGGGCAGATGCACTACCGCGGCCAGCCCTACAACCCCGGCAGCCGCGCCGAAGCCGAGCGCCTTGGGGTGCGCATGGTGATGCAGGAGCTCAACCTGCTGCCGACCCTGACCGTGGCCGAGAACCTGTTCCTCGACAACCTGCCCAGCCGCTTCGGCTGGATCAGCCAGAAGCGCCTGCGCCAATTGGCCACGGCGGCCATGGCCCAGGTGGGCCTGGAAGCCATCGACCCGGACACCCCGGTTGGCGAGCTGGGCATCGGCCATCAGCAGATGGTCGAGATCGCCCGCAACCTGATCGGCGACTGCCATGTGCTGATCTTTGACGAGCCCACGGCCATGCTCACCAACCGTGAGGTGGAACTGCTGTTCACCCAGATCGAGCGCCTGCGCCAGCGTGGCGTAGCCATCGTCTATATCTCGCACCGCCTCGAAGAGCTGCAGCGCGTGGCCCAGCGCATCGCCGTGCTGCGCGACGGCAAGCTGGTATGCGCCGAGCCGATCCAGCGCTACAGCAGCAACGAGCTGGTCAACCTGATGGTCGGCCGCGAGCTGGGCGAACACATCGACCTTGGCCGCCGCCAGATCGGCGCGCCGTTGCTCAAGGTCGACAAGCTCAGCCGTGGCGACAAGGTGCGTGAAGTGTCGTTCGAGGTGAGGGCAGGGGAGATCTTCGGCATCTCCGGGCTGATCGGCGCCGGGCGCACCGAGCTGCTGCGCCTGATCTACGGCGCCGACCGCGCCGACAGCGGGCAGATTGCCCTTGGCTTGCCGCCGCAGCCAGTGAGCATCGACTCGCCCAAGGCCGCCGTGGCCGCCGGCATTGCCCTGATCACCGAGGACCGCAAGGGCGAAGGCTTGCTGCTGACCCAGTCGATCAGCGCCAACATCGCCTTGGGCAACCTGGGCGCCGTATCCCGCGCCGGTGTGCTCGACAGCGGCGCCGAGCGCAGCCTGGCCGAACGGCAGATCAGCGCCATGCGCATTCGCAGCGCCAGCCCGGCGCAGGCGGTGGGCGAGCTGTCCGGCGGCAACCAGCAGAAGGTGGTCATCGGCCGCTGGCTCGAGCGTGACTGCCAGGTGCTGCTGTTTGACGAGCCCACCCGCGGGATCGACGTGGGGGCCAAGTTCGACATCTATGGCCTGCTTGCCGAACTCGCTCGCCAGGGCAAGGCCCTGGTGGTGGTGTCCAGCGACCTGCGCGAGCTGATGCTGATCTGCGACCGCATCGCCGTGCTGTCCGCCGGGCGTCTGATCGACACCTTCGAGCGTGACCGCTGGAGCCAGGACCAGCTGCTTGCCGCCGCCTTTGCCGGCTACCAGAAACGTGATGCCCTGCTGCACGACGCAGCTCCCAGGATGGACGCATGAAAACCACTCCCCTCGACACCTCGGGCGCCGTGCCCGCCCGCCGCAGCGGCAACTATTATGGCCTGGGCACCTACCTGGGCCTGGCCGGCGCCTTGCTGGCGATGATCGTGCTGTTCTCGTTGCTGAGCAGCCACTTCCTGTCCTACGCCACCTTCAGCACCCTGGCCAACCAGATCCCCGACCTGATGGTGCTGGCGGTGGGCATGACCTTTGTATTGATCATCGGCGGCATCGACCTGTCGGTGGGCTCGGTGCTGGCGCTGGCCGCCTCCACGGTCAGCGTGGCGATCCTCGGCTGGGGCTGGAGCGTGCTGCCCGCCGCCTTGCTCGGCATGGCCGTGGCGGCGTTGGCCGGCAGCATCACCGGCAGCATTACCGTGGCCTGGCGTATCCCGTCGTTCATCGTCTCGCTGGGCGTGCTGGAGATGGCCCGGGGCCTCGCCTACCAGTTCACCGACTCGCGCACTGCCTACATCGGCGATGCCTTCGCCTGGTTCTCCAACCCCATCGCCTTCGGCATTTCGCCGGCCTTCATCATTGGCCTGCTGGTGATCGTGCTGGCCCAACTGGTGCTGACCCGCACGGTGTTCGGCCGCTACCTGATCGGCATCGGCACCAACGAAGAAGCCGTGCGCCTGGCCGGTATCGACCCGCGCCCGTACAAGATCCTGGTGTTCGCCCTGATGGGCGTGCTCGCCGGCCTGGCCGCGCTGTTCCAGATTTCCCGCCTGGAGGCCGCCGACCCCAACGCCGGGGCCGGCCTGGAGCTGCAGGTGATCGCCGCCGTGGTGATCGGCGGCACCAGCCTGATGGGCGGGCGCGGCTCGGTCATCAGTACGTTCTTCGGGGTGCTGATCATCTCGGTGCTGGCCGCAGGCCTTGCGCAGATCGGTGCTTCGGAACCCACCAAACGCATCATCACCGGGGCGGTCATCGTCATCGCCGTGGTGCTCGACACTTACCGTAGCCGGCGTGCGAACCGGCGGAACTGATAAAACATGGCCACCATCAAAGATGTCGCGGCACTGGCGGGTATTTCCTACACCACCGTGTCCCATGTACTGAACAAGACCCGTCCGGTCAGCGAACACGTGCGCCTTAAAGTCGAGGCGGCGATCGCCGAGCTCGACTACGTGCCCAGCGCCGTGGCCCGCTCGCTGAAAGCCCGCAGCACCGCCACCATCGGCCTGCTGGTACCCAACAGTGTCAACCCGTACTTCGCCGAGCTGGCCCGGGGTATCGAGGATGCCTGCGAGCGCAACGGCTACTGCGTGATCTTGTGCAACTCCGACGACGATCCGCAGAAGCAGCGCAGCTACCTGCGCGTGCTGCTGGAAAAACGCATCGACGGCCTGATCGTCGCCTCGGTGGGCGAGGAGCGCGACCTGCTCGACAGCCTGGCCTGCGTGCGCACGCCCATGGTCATCGTCGACCGCGCGCTGGACGGCGTCGAGGCAGACCTGGTGCGCATCGATCACGAGCACGGCGCTTACCTGGCTACCCGCCACTTGCTGGAGCTGGGCCATCGCGACATCGCCACCATCGCAGGCCCCGTGGACACTGGCGTCAGTCAGCTGCGCCTGGCCGGTTTCCGGCGGGCCATGGCCGAGGCCGGGCTGCGCATTGCCGCCGGCCATGTGCTGCACAGCGACTTCACCAGCCCCGGAGGCCATGCCGCCGCGGCGCGCCTGCTCGATGGCCAGCGGCCGACGGCGATCTTCGCCGGCAACGACATGATCGGCTTTGGCGTACTGCGCGCCGCCGCCGAACGCAATATCAACGTGCCGGGCGAGTTGTCGGTGATCGGTTTCGACGACATCGAGCTGAGCCGCTATGTGTACCCGGCGCTCACCACTGTCGGCCAGTCGATCCGCGAGCTGGGCGACAGCGCGGCGGCGCTGCTGCTGTCGCGCATTGGCACACCGAGCTGCGGGGCGGTGGAGCAGCGCATCGTCGCGCCGCGCATCGTGCTGCGCGAATCCACCGGGCCGCGCCCGGACCTGTTCAACGATTACCGTTAAGGAATACCCATGGATGCCAAGGTGGTAGTGGTCGGCAGCCTCAACATGGACCTGGTGGCCCGCGCCCAGCGCCTGCCACGGGGCGGTGAAACCCTGGCCGGTGACAGCTTCTTCACCGTGCCCGGCGGCAAGGGTGCCAACCAGGCCGTGGCCGTGGCCCGGCTGGGCGCCAGCGTGGCGATGGTCGGCAATGTGGGTGACGATGCCTATGGCCAGCAGCTGCGCGAGGCGCTGCAAGTGGAAGGTGTCGACTGCCAGGGCGTCGGCATCTGCCCAGGGGTCTCCAGTGGCGTTGCGCTGATCGTGGTGGATGCCGCCAGCCAGAACGCCATCGTCATCATTCCAGGCGGCAATGGCTTGCTCACCCCTGAGGCGGTGCAGCGTTTCGACGCGTTGCTGCAGCGAGCCGAGGTGATCATCTGCCAGCTTGAAGTGCCTGCCGAGACTGTGGGCTGGGCCCTTGCGCGCGGGCGCGAGCTGGGCAAGACCGTGATCCTTAACCCGGCGCCGGCCACCGGCCCGCTGCCGGCGCAGTGGTACGCCCATATCGACTACCTGATCCCCAACGAAAGCGAGGCCGAGGCGCTGACCGGGGTCGCGGTGACCGACCTCGACAGTGCTCGCCGTGCCGGCGAACAGTTGATAAAGCTGGGGGCAGGGAAGGTGATCGTCACCCTGGGTGCCCAGGGGGCATTGTTTGTCGATGGGCAGGGCGACCGGCATTTCCCCGTCGCGCCGGTCAAGGCAGTGGACACCACGGCGGCCGGTGACACCTTTGTCGGTGGTTTTGCCGCCGGCCTGGCCCGTGGCCTTTCGCTCGACGACGCAATCGTTTTCGGGCAGCGTGCAGCGGCGTTGTCGGTCACTCGGGTGGGGGCTCAGCCGTCGATTCCCTATTTGCAGGAGCTGGCGCCATGAAGAAGACGCCGCTGCTGAACATCGCCCTGTCACGGCTTGTTGCCGGGTTGGGCCATGGCGACATTGTGGTGATCGGTGATGCCGGTTTGCCGGTGCCGCCTGGGGTCGAGCTGATCGACCTGGCGCTGACGCCGGGGATTCCCGACTTCGCCAGTGTGCTGCGGGTGGTGTTGAGCGAGATGCAGGTGGAGCGGCATGTACTGGCCGAGGAAATCTTGCAGGCTGCGCCGCCGGCGTTGGTGGAGGTTGAACGTTTGCGTGGCGAAGGGCAGATCGGTACGCGCCAGCTACTGGCCCACGCCGAATTCAAGGTGCTATGCCAGAAGGCCCGGGCCGTGGTGCGCACGGGTGAGTGCAAGCCTTACAGCAATATTGCCCTGGTGGCGGGCGTTACTTTTTGAGTCACCCTCGCGGGGCAAGCCCGCTCCCACGGTTCTGCGCGGGCACGAGCGTGGGAGCGGGCTTGCCCCGCGATTGAATCAATCATCAAACAACAAGGAGTGTTGAATGTCTCTCAAACGCCTGCTCCAAGGAGCTGCTCTCATGTCTGCGCTAACCGCTACCACGCTGATGGCCGCCCCGCGCGACCTGATCATCGACACCGACCCTGGCGCCGACGATGTGGTTGCCCTGCTGCTGGCCATGGCTTCCCCTGACGAGCTGAGAATCCGCGCCATCACCACGGTCGCCGGCAACGTGCGCCTGGACAAGACCTCGCGCAACGCCCGCCTGGCCCGCGAATGGGGTGGGCGCGAAGACATCCCGGTGTATGCCGGGGCCGGGCGGCCTTTGGTGCGCCCGCCGATCTACGCAGCCAATGTGCACGGTGAAGAAGGGCTGACCGGCGTCCAGGTGCATGAACCGAAACAGCCCTTGGTCAAAGGCAACGCCGTGCAATACCTGGTCGATACCCTGGGTGCCGCCGAGCCCCACAGCATCACCGTCGCCATGCTCGGCCCGCAGACCAACCTGGCCCTGGCGCTGATCCAGCAGCCGGACATCGCCAAGGGCATCAAGGAAGTGGTGGTCATGGGCGGTGCTCACTTCAATGGCGGCAATATCACCCCGGCGGCAGAGTTCAACCTGTATGCCGACCCGCACGCCGCCGAGGTGGTGCTGGCCAGTGGCGTCAAGCTCACTTACCTGCCGCTGGACGTCACCCACAAGCTGCTCACCAGCGATGCACGCCTCAAGCAACTGGCGGCGGTGAACAACAAGGCCAGCAAGCTGGTGGTGGATATCCTCAACGCCTACATCAAGTTCGACATGGACACCTACGGCATGCCTGGCGGCCCGGTGCACGATGCCAGTGTGATCGCCTACCTGCTCAAGCCTGAGCTGTTCAAAGGGCGGGACATCCACATGGTGGTCGACAGCCGTGAGGGCCCGACCTTTGGCCAGACCGTCGCCGACTGGTACGGCGTGCTCAAGCAGCCGGCCAATGTCACCTGGGTGGAGGAGGGCGACGCACAGGGCTTCTTCGACCTGCTCAGCGCGCGCCTGGCTCGATTGAAATAGCCGCCTGCGGCGCGCGGCGTTCCAGCACCTGCTCGATGAAGCTGCGCGCCGCTTCACCACCGCGGTCGCGCACCAGCAGATCGATGGCGATCAGCACCAGTTCTTCGGGGGTGTCCGGGCTATAGGCACTCTGGCCTTCGTCCCATTTGACCTTGATGTCGGCATCGATGCTGTGGTTGCTCATGAAGCGTTCTCGCTGGGGGCCTGGGCTGAGGAATCGAATACCGGGTCCTGGCGTTCGAAGGGAGGCGTTGCGCGCTCCATTGAATGCAGTAAATCACGGCTTGCAGTCAACGGCCCTGCGACTTAAGCATAAGCGCCGCTACCGGTGTAACTGAAGGTTTGGTGCAAAATCCGGTCACGATTGCGTTGCCCGCCTAGGGCGCGGTTCAGGCAGAATCCGGCGCTTTTCAGCTAACTGTCAGCGGACATTGCCGCATCGACTTTCAGGAGGATTCATGTTCCGTTTCCGCGCATCCCTGGCTACCCTGCTGGTGGCTACCGTACTGGCAGGTTGCAGTACTGGTGCCACTTCCCGTCAAGCCGCAGTCCCGTCTGCATCGCCCAACAATGAGGGGCGCTGCGACGCTAGCGGCGCCGCCTTCGCCATCGGCAGGCAGGCCACTCCTGAACTGTTGGAGCAGATGCGCAAGGCCAGCGGCTCGCAGCAGATGCGCTTCCTCAAACCCGGTTCGCTCATCACGGCAGATAGCCGAGACGATAGAGTCGACATCAGCGTCGATGACAAGGGTGTGGTCATAAAGGTGGAATGCCGCTGAGTCTGGTGCAAAATCCGGTCACGATTGCGTTGCCCGCCCGGCGCGAGGTTCAGGCAAAATTCGGCGTTTTGCAACAAACAGTTAGCGGAATTGTCGCATGTGCAATTCCCACATCGATTTTCAGGAGGATTCATGTTCCGTACCCGCGCTTCCCTGGCGACCCTGTTGCTGGCTACCGTTCTCGCAGGCTGCAGCACCGGCGGCACTTCGGGTGGCACTGCCGCCCCTGCCGCCCCTGCCGCCCCGGTCGGCAACGATGGCCGCTGCGAAGCCAGTGGCGCCGATTTCACCGTCGGCAAGCCGGCTACCGCGGAGCTGCTCGAGCAAGCGCGCAAGGCCAGTGGTTCGCAGATGGCGCGCATCCTCAAGCCCCACGACATGATCACCCTGGAGTACCGCTCCGAGCGCTTGAACCTGAATGTCGATGACAAAGGTGTGGTCACCCGCGTCAACTGCGGCTGATGCAATCGCGGGGCAAGCCCGCTCCCACGCCAGAGTGGGAGCGGGCTTGCCCCGCGATTTTTCGCAGCCAATAAAAAACCCGCCACAAGTGGCGGGTTTTTTACAGCTATCCGAATTACTCCGGACGCACCTGTGCAGCCTGCATGCCCTTCTGGCCGCGCTCGGCGACGAAGGAAACAGTCTGACCTTCTTTCAGGCTCTTGAAACCGTCGGTTTCGATGGCCTTGAAGTGTACGAACAGGTCGTCGCCGCCGCCTTGTGGGGTGATGAAGCCGAAGCCTTTTTCATCATTGAACCATTTGACGGTGCCGGTTTGGCGATTGGACATGGGATGAATCTCCAGAAACATGATTTTTTTTCGAGGTGCGATGCGGCCAAGGCTACAGGGGCACCGGCTACATCATAGTCTAATTCTGCGGATCAGGCGCCTATTACCTTCGCACTATGTCGATAAAGCGCAAACGAAGGGGGGCAAGGTCGCATGAAGCGCAGCTATTTCGGCTTGCAGGCGGCCTGCACGGCGGCCTGGGCACGGTGCATCAGCTTGGCGTCGACACCGTCCGAGCTGTCGAGGTCCTTGATCTCTTCGTCGGTAAAGTTCTTTTTGATGGCCTGGGCGCCGCAGGTGCAGTGCTTGGTTGCCGTCGCGGCGTCGACGCCTTGCGCCTTGGCCGTGTCCTGGCACTGGGCCATGTAGTTTTTCTCCTTGCCCGCCGGGAAGTCGCCCGCAGTGGCAGCCAAGGGCAGCAGCAGGGCGCTAACGGCGCAGGCGGCCAGAAGGGAGGGAAGTCGCATAACCGGATACTCCTTGGGTTAAGGTCTCATCAAGAGTAGGTTGCTTCAGAAGGTCTGATAGGAAATTTTCCGCACAAGTTCACCCGGCAGGCACGCTTGCCAAAATTTTCTGCCGACCCCTCTAGCCCCGTGCTAGCATGCCTCCCTTGCGGTATGCCGGTGGCAGCCGCATTTCTTTTTATACCTCCAGTCACTCTGGTTCGCCCCTGACCGGCCGAAAGGTCTCTGCCACTGTGAGGCAGGCTTTCCCATGGGAAAGGCAGGGCGGATCTTGTACTGGCTCATCCCAACCCACGTGACCTTTGGTAGGGGTCACCACTAGGAGAGGAGGCGCCATGCCCGTTATTACTCTTCCCGATGGCAGTCAACGCACGTTCGACCAGCCGGTATCCGTAGCCGAAGTCGCCGCCTCGATCGGCGCCGGCCTGGCCAAGGCCACCCTGGCCGGCAAGGTCGACGGCAAGCTCGTCGATGCCTGCGACAAGATCGACCACGACGCCACCCTGCAGATCATCACCCCCAAAGATGCAGAGGGACTGGAGATCATCCGTCACTCGTGCGCCCACCTGATCGGCCACGCAGTGAAGCAGCTGTACCCGACCGCCAAGATGGTGATCGGCCCGGTGATCGACGAAGGCTTCTATTACGACATCGCCTACGAGCGTCCCTTCACCCCGGACGACCTCGCTGCGATCGAAAAGCGCATGCAGCAGCTGATCGACACCGATTACGACGTGGTCAAGAAGATGACCCCGCGCGCCGAAGTCATCGACGTGTTCACCAGCCGTGGCGAAGACTACAAACTGCGCCTGGTCGAAGACATGCCGGATGAACAGGCCATGGGCCTGTACTACCACGAAGAATACGTCGACATGTGCCGCGGCCCGCACGTGCCGAACACCCGCTTCCTCAAAGCCTTCAAGCTGACCAAGCTGAGCGGCGCCTACTGGCGCGGCGATGCCAAGAACGAGCAGCTGCAGCGCGTGTATGGCACCGCCTGGGCCGACAAGAAGCAGCTGGCGGCCTACATCCAGCGCATCGAAGAAGCCGAAAAACGCGACCACCGCAAGATCGGCAAGCAGCTCGACCTGTTCCACCTGCAGGAAGAAGCGCCGGGCATGGTGTTCTGGCACGCCAACGGCTGGACCATCTACCAGGTACTCGAGCAGTACATGCGTAAAGTCCAGCGCGAAAACGGCTACTCGGAAATCAAGACCCCGCAAGTCGTCGATCGCATCCTCTGGGAGCGTTCCGGCCACTGGACCAACTACGCCGAGAACATGTTCACCACGGCCTCCGAAAGCCGCGACTACGCGGTCAAGCCGATGAACTGCCCATGCCACGTGCAGGTGTTCAACCAGGGCCTGAAGTCCTACCGTGACCTGCCGCTGCGCCTGGCCGAGTTCGGTGCTTGCCACCGCAACGAGCCGTCCGGCGCGCTGCACGGCATCATGCGCGTGCGTGGCTTCGTGCAGGACGATGCGCACATCTTCTGCACCGAAGAACAGGTGAAGAAAGAAGCCGCCGACTTCATCAAGCTGACCCTCGACGTGTACAAGGACTTCGGTTTCACCGACGTCGCCATGAAGCTCTCGACTCGCCCGGCCAAGCGCGTGGGTTCCGAAGAGCTGTGGGACCGCGCCGAAGGTGCCCTGGCCGAAGCCCTGAACGACTCGGGCCTTGAGTGGGAATACCAGCCGGGCGAGGGCGCGTTCTACGGCCCGAAGATCGAGTTCACCCTGCGCGACTGCCTGGGCCGTAACTGGCAGTGCGGTACCCTGCAGTACGACCCGAACCTGCCTGAGCGCCTCGACGCCAGCTACATCGCCGAAGACAACAGCCGCGTGCGCCCGGTGATGCTGCACCGCGCCATCCTCGGTTCGTTCGAGCGCTTCATCGGCATGCTCATCGAGCACTACGCGGGCGTGTTCCCGGCGTGGCTGGCGCCGACCCAGGCAGTGGTCATGAACATCACCGACAAGCAGGCCGATTTCGCCCTCGAGGTCGAGAAATCTCTGAACGGTAGCGGTTTCCGTGCCAAGTCGGACTTGAGAAATGAGAAGATCGGCTTTAAAATCCGCGAGCATACTTTGCTCAAGGTCCCGTACCTTTTGGTTATAGGGGATCGCGAAGTCGAAACGCAAACCGTCGCAGTGCGTACTCGCGAAGGCGCTGACCTGGGCTCCATGCCCGTCGCCCAGTTCGCTGAGCTGCTGAATCAGGCGGTTTCCCGGCGTGGTCGCCAAGAATCGGAGTAATGACTATTAAGCGTGAAATGAGAAACGATAAGCGTGCTGTACCGAAAGCCCCGATCAACGAGAATATCTCGGCCCGCGAGGTTCGGTTAATTGGCGCTGACGGCGAGCAGGTTGGCATCGTCTCGATTGATGAAGCGCTTCGTATCGCTGATGAAGCGAAGCTGGATCTGGTAGAGATCTCTGCAGACGCGGTACCGCCTGTCTGCAAGGTCATGGACTACGGCAAGCACCTCTTCGAGAAGAAGAAGCAGGCCAACGAAGCCAAGAAAAACCAGAAGCAGATTCAGATCAAAGAAATCAAGTTTCGTCCAGGGACGGAGGATGGGGATTACCAGGTAAAACTACGCAACCTGGTACGTTTCCTTACCGATGGGGACAAGGCCAAGATCTCTCTGAGATTCCGTGGTCGTGAGATGGCCCACCAGGAGCTGGGCATGGAGCTGTTGAAGCGGGTTGAAGCTGACCTCGCCGAATACGGCACCGTTGAGCAGCATCCGAAGATGGAAGGACGCCAGCTTATGATGGTCATCGCCCCCAAGAAAAAGAAGTAATCTCCCGGGCACGGCAGGCCTGATGATTATGTGTAATTTTATCGAATGCGGAGTTCCAACATGCCAAAAATGAAAACCAAGAGCGGTGCTGCGAAGCGTTTCCTGAAAACCGCTTCCGGCTTCAAGCACAAGCACGCTTTCAAAAGCCACATCCTGACCAAAATGTCGACCAAGCGTAAGCGTCAACTGCGCGGTGCCAGCTTGCTGCACCCGTCTGACGTTGCAAAAGTCGAGCGCATGCTGCGCGTACGTTAATTTCGGTCAAAGATAGAGGAAGTTACTCATGGCTCGTGTAAAGCGTGGCGTCATCGCTCGTAAGCGTCACAAGAAAATTCTGAAACTGGCTAAAGGCTACTACGGTGCACGTTCGCGCGTATTCCGTGTTGCCAAGCAGGCTGTCATCAAGGCTGGCCAATACGCCTACCGCGACCGTCGCCAGAAGAAGCGTCAGTTCCGCGCTCTGTGGATCGCTCGTATCAACGCCGGTGCACGCACCAACGGCCTGTCCTACAGCCGTCTGATTGCTGGCCTGAAAAAAGCGTCGATCGAAATCGACCGCAAGGTTCTGGCTGACCTGGCAGTGAACGAAAAAGCGGCGTTTGCTGCAATTGTCGAGAAAGCTAAAGCCGTTCTGGCCTAAGTACCCACGACAATCATCCGCCGGCGCCCTGCGCCGTCGGGTGTAAAACGTCATCGATAGGGGAAGAGCCTTCAAAAGCTCTTCCCCTATTTTCGTATCTGGAGTCTGTACATGGAAAACCTGGACGCGCTGGTTGCCCAAGCCCTTGAGGCCGTGGAACGCGCTGAAGACATCACAACCCTGGAACAGATCCGGGTCCAATTCCTCGGCAAGAAAGGCGAGCTGACCCAGGTGATGAAGACCCTGGGCAACCTGCCAGCCGAAGAGCGCCCCAAGGTTGGCGCGCTGATCAACGACGCCAAGGAACGCGTCACCGACGTGCTCAACGCACGCAAGGCCGCCTTTGAAGAGGCCGAGCTCAACGCTCGCCTGGCCGCCGAATGCATCGACGTCACCCTGCCAGGCCGTGGCCAGACCACCGGCGGGTTGCACCCGATCACCCGTACCCTCGAGCGCATCGAGCAGTTCTTCACCCACATCGGCTACGGCATCGCCGAAGGCCCCGAGGTCGAAGACGACTACCACAACTTCGAAGCGCTCAACATCCCCGGCCACCACCCGGCCCGGGCGATGCACGACACCTTCTATTTCAATGCCAACATGCTGCTGCGTACCCACACCTCGCCGGTGCAGGTGCGTACCATGGAATCGAGCCAACCGCCGATCCGCATTGTCTGCCCGGGCCGCGTCTACCGCTGCGACTCGGATATCACCCATTCGCCGATGTTCCACCAGGTCGAAGGCCTGCTGATCGACCGCGATATCAACTTTGCCGACCTCAAGGGCACCATCGAAGAGTTCCTGCGGGTGTTCTTCGAGAAAGAACTGGCCGTGCGCTTCCGCCCGTCGTTCTTCCCCTTCACCGAGCCGAGCGCCGAAGTCGATATCCAGTGCGTGATGTGCTCCGGCAAAGGCTGCCGCGTGTGCAAGCAGACCGGCTGGCTGGAAGTGATGGGCTGCGGCATGGTCCACCCGAGCGTGCTGCGCATGTCCGGCATCGACCCGGAAGAGTTCCAGGGCTTCGCCTTCGGCATGGGCGCCGAGCGCCTGGCCATGCTGCGCTATGGCGTCAACGATTTGCGTCTGTTCTTCGACAACGACCTGCGGTTCCTGGCGCAATTCCGCTAGGCCCAATCGACGCAAATTCTAGGAGAACAGCATGAAATTCAGTGAACAGTGGCTGCGCGGTTGGGTAAACCCGCAAGTCTCCCGTGATGAACTGGTTGCCCGCCTGTCCATGGCCGGCCTCGAAGTCGACAGCGTGACCCCCGCTGCCGGCCAGTTCAGCGGCATCGTGGTGGGTGAGATCCTCGCCACCGAACAACACCCGGACGCCGACAAACTGCGCGTGTGCCAGGTAAGCAACGGCGCAGAAACCTTCCAGGTAGTCTGCGGCGCCCCCAACGCCCGCCCAGGCATCAAGATCCCGTTTGCCATGATCGGCGCCGAGCTGCCGGGCGACTTCAAGATCAAGAAAGCCAAGCTGCGCGGCGTCGAGTCCTTCGGCATGCTGTGCTCGGCTTCTGAGCTGCAGATCAGCGAAGAGAACGACGGCCTGCTGGAACTGGCCGCTGACGCCCCGGTTGGCCAGGACATTCGCCAGTACCTGAACCTCGACGACGCCAGCATCGAAATCGGCCTGACCCCGAACCGCGGCGACTGCCTGTCCCTGGCCGGCCTTGCCCGCGACGTCAGCGCCCTGTACGACGTGCCGGTCACCCGCCCGGTAGTACCGGCTGTCCCCGCTGCCCACGACGAAGTGCGCTCGGTGGAAGTCAGTGCCCCGGCTGCCTGCCCACGTTACCTGGGCCGCGTCATCCGTAACGTCGACCTGAGCAAGCCGACCCCGCTGTGGATGGTCGAACGTCTGCGCCGCAGCGACGTGCGCAGCATCGACGCCGCCGTCGACATCACCAACTACGTGATGCTCGAACTCGGCCAGCCGATGCACGCCTTCGACCTCGCCGAAATCAACGGCGGCATCCGCGTGCGCATGGCCGAAGAGGGTGAGAAGCTCGTCCTGCTGGACGGCCAGGAAGTTGCCCTGCGCGCCGACACCCTGGTGATCGCCGACCACACCCGCGCCCTGGCCATTGCCGGCGTGATGGGTGGCGAGCACAGCGGCGTCAACACCGAGAAGACCCGCGACCTGTTCCTGGAAAGCGCCTTCTTCGAGCCGATCTCCGTTGCCGGCAAGGCTCGCTCCTACGGCCTGCACACCGACGCCTCGCACCGCTACGAGCGCGGCGTCGATTCGCAACTGGCCCGTGAAGCCATGGAGCGCGCCACCGCGCTGCTGTTGGAGATCGTCGGCGGCGAAGCCGGCCCGATCGTCGAAGCCGTCAGCGAACAGCACCTGCCGAACATCGCGCCGATCACCCTGCGCGACGAACGCATCACCCAGATGCTCGGCCTGCAGATGGACGCCGCCCAGGTCGAGCAACTGCTCAACGCCCTGGAGCTGACTACCAGCGCCAATGGGGCAGGGCAGTGGACCGTTACCGTGCCAAGCCACCGCTTCGACATCAGCCTGGAAGTCGACCTGATCGAAGAGCTGGCCCGCCTGTACGGCTACAACAACCTGCCGGTCCGTTACCCGCAGGCGCGCCTCGCGCCAAAGGGTAAGCCGGAGACCCGCGGCGAGCTGCCGAACCTGCGTCGCCTGCTGGTCGCCCGCGGCTACCAGGAAGCCATCACCTACAGCTTCATCGACCCGAAACTGTTCGAGCTGTTCACCCCTGGCGTCGAGCCGCTGGTGCTGGCCAACCCGATCTCCAACGACATGGCCGCCATGCGCGCCTCGCTGTGGCCGGGCCTGGTCAAGGCCATGCAGCACAACCTCAACCGCCAGCAAGACCGCGTGCGCCTGTTCGAAAGCGGCCTGCGCTTCGTCGGCCAGCTCGGCGACCTCAAACAGCAGCCGATGATCGCCGGCGTCGTCACCGGCAGCCGCCTGCCCGAAGGTTGGGCCAATGGCCGTGACGGCATCGACTTCTTCGACGTGAAAGCCGACGTGGAAGCCCTGCTGGGCTACTCGGGCGCCCTGAGCGACTTCAGCTTCGTCGCCGGCAAGCACCCAGCCCTGCACCCAGGCCAGACCGCCCGCATCGAGCGCGACGGCAAGGAAGTCGGCTACCTCGGCGCGATCCACCCGGAACTGGCCAAGACCCTCGGCCTCGACCGCCCCGTCTACGTCTTCGAGCTGGTACTCGGTGATGTAGTGGAAGGCCGCCTGCCGAAGTTCAGCGAACTGTCCAAGTTCCCGGAAACCCGCCGTGACCTGGCCCTGATCGCAGGCCGTGATGTGGCTTCCAGTTCGGTGCTTGAAGTAATTCGTGACAATGCCGGCGAATGGCTCACAGACCTCAGGCTGTTTGACGTCTACCAGGGTAAAGGCATTGATCCTGATAGAAAAAGCCTGGCCGTCGGCTTGACCTGGCAACATCCATCGCGCACTCTTAACGACGATGAGGTGAACGAAACCCTGCAAAATATCCTCACCTCGCTCGAACAAAGGTTGAACACCACGTTAAGGAAATAACGGCATGGGTGCTCTGACGAAAGCTGAGATGGCCGAAAGGCTGTACGAGGAGCTGGGGCTCAACAAGCGAGAGGCCAAGGAGCTGGTCGAGCTGTTTTTCGAAGAAATTCGGCACGCGCTTGAAGACAACGAGCAGGTCAAGTTGTCCGGTTTCGGCAACTTCGACCTTCGCGACAAACGCCAGCGGCCGGGCCGCAACCCCAAAACCGGGGAAGAGATCCCGATCACCGCGCGCCGCGTCGTCACCTTTCGTCCAGGGCAGAAGCTGAAAGCCCGGGTAGAGGCCTATGCTGGAACCAAGCCATAACGACGAGCTGCCCCCCATCCCGGGTAAACGCTACTTCACCATCGGTGAAGTCAGCGAGCTCTGTGCGGTAAAACCGCACGTGCTGCGCTACTGGGAGCAGGAATTCCCGCAGCTCAACCCGGTGAAGCGCCGTGGTAACCGGCGGTATTATCAGCGCCAAGACGTGCTGATGATCCGCCAGATCCGCGCTTTGCTGTATGACCAGGGCTTTACCATTGGCGGGGCGCGGTTACGGCTCTCCAGTGATGAGGTCAAGGACGAATCCAGCCAGTACAAGCAGCTGATTCGGCAGATGATTGCCGAGTTGGAGGATGTGTTGGTGGTGTTGAAGAAGTGACCCGTTTGCCGATGAATGGAAATTTTTGAAAAAAAGCTTCCATTAATCAAAAGGTTAGGGTAGATTCATCAACGTTCTCAGCGGTATCGAGAATGATGTCGGGGCGTAGCGCAGCCCGGTAGCGCACTTGCATGGGGTGCAAGGGGTCGAGTGTTCGAATCACTCCGTCCCGACCAAAATACTCCAAAGAATCCAGTCACTTAGCGGTGACTGGATTTTTTTATGGGCGACGATTATGCGCGCCAATCGACGAGCACACAGAGTACAAAACCTTTGAAGCTAATCTGTTCATACATGTAATGTCGATTTTTTGGGCAGCGAAAATCCTCTTGTCGTAAACCTTGTAAGGTTTGGTAGCGCCTAGATAGCCATCTGCGTGTATCAACTGCCCATGAGCTTGTCGCTAATGCCACTGCTGAGTGCGATGTAGGAAATTTCCTCTTTTTTGGTATGATTCGGTACCAGCCGAGAGGAAGTGAAATGCCCGTTATTATCGTTGAAAACGACACTTCGCAGTGGGAAGACGAAACCGGGGCCGTTTACCATTTCCCCAAGCGCTACCAAACTTGGCTCGCTCAAGGAACAGAGGTGATCTACTACAAGGGGCGTATCAAGGAAAAAGCCTTTGCCTCCGTTCGATTGAGCAGCGATCCGCATTATTTTGGAAGGGCGCGTATAGGTAAAGTCTACGCTGACCAGAAGAGTGCTAAAGGTGATCTTTTTGCCTTAATAGAAGACTTCACTCCATTTGCAGAAGCTATCCCTTCTAAAATCGGTGGAGAGTACCTTGAAACTATCCCAGCTAGTCGTGCGACTAACTACTGGCGGGATGGTGTTCGGCCCATTTCTCAACATAATTACGATGCAATTTTGGCTAGTGCGAAGATTTTGCCTGCTCAGGATGATATAAGCGAACCTTTTACGCGAGACGACCCACTGACCCTTACGTCAGCCAATGAAGGCAGTAAGTTGAGCTATTTCGGCACTCGTTATGAGCGCCGGAAAGATCTCAGGGTAAAGGCCATCGCTATCCACGGACTCACCTGTAAAGCATGCGGCTTCGATTTCGAACAGGTCTATGGTGAACATGCTAAAGGCTTCATTCACGTCCATCATCTAGTACCGATCTCTAATTTTGGCGGAGAGAAGGCTGTGGACCCTGAGACCGACTTAGTGACCTTGTGCGCCAACTGCCATGCGGTAGTTCATCGTAAGCGGGATATGACACTGAGCATTGAGGAACTGAAAGGAATGGTACGTGGGCGATGGGTAATTGAGCCTCAGTAGGGTAATGTGTGCGATCTTGACATCAGGTCTTGAGAATAACGAGGGAGATGTTGTTAAGAGCGCTGGTCGTTGCTCTGATTGAATCGGATTTTCCCTATTCTCTGTAGTCCGTTTCCGAAACATACTCCTAGCGCTTACCGCCCATTGCAGCCGTCCGATCAGCCATCTAGTCTCGCCAAGTCGCCGCAAATTCGACGACACGGTTTTGACAGACCGTCCCCTGATATTCGGACACGCGCAACGCTCAATGGCGGCTGTGCGTGGGGCACTTCGGTGCGCCGAGTTCCGATATCCTCGGTCTGTCAACCCACGCACCGCTGCCACCCATTTGTTTGACAGCAGAGATGTGGTAGCTCCAGCCAGATATCGGAGCTTTATCATGTTAAAAATCGTCCCCGACCCACCCCACCTAAACAATTACACCACCCAAACCCTCGAAGACCTCCTGGTCCAAATCTCCGAATACCTAGTCTGCGCCCTGACCATCAGCCAGCAGTCCATCCCGCTCCACACCAAACCCCCAGCCCAGGTCCTGACCCTAGCCGCCATGCACGAAATCAACAGCGCCCACACCCTGGTGGAAGTGGCGCTAAGCCGCGTGCAATCCCAACACTGACCTGGCGAACTCGTACTCGCCCTAGATGTTCACCGATCAGGCCCCGCGCCGTTCGCGGGGCCGCAGGAGGAGTGGTATGGATAAGGAATCGCAACCCCCACGCATCAAGCAACTCACCACCACCGGCGTCGGCCATTTCGGCGAAGGCGGGGAGGCCGGTGTGCAAGACCCTCTGTTCCGCGTAGTCGCGGGCCATCCGCTGGACCATGCGGTGGAGCAGGCGACCGTGCTGATGTGTGCGGTGCACAAGATCAGTGACTTGGCGATGGTGGAAACGGATCACCTGCCCACGCTATTGACGGCAATGCACTACCTCAGCGGCATGGCCAAGGCGCTGGTCCAGGATGCAAACCACGGCTTGATGGCCCCAGCCTTGCGGGGCGAATAGAGCAGGAGCAACACGCCCGAAGCTGTCTTCGGGCGACATGACTGCCCTGTGGTGGCGTGCCGGATATCGATGACTCGTTCAATTGCCGCGTCGGCTCTCCAGCTTGGCAAACAAATACATGCCAACCAGCATCGCCACCACGAACAGCAAAACCTGCCACCGCCCCGTGGATACTAACGCCACCGCCGGCCCAGGGCAGAACCCGGCAATCCCCCAGCCCACGCCAAACACTAGGCTGCCGCCAATCAAGCGGGCATCCAGTGTGCGCTTCACCGGCAACTGCATGGGCGCACCGAGCAAGGACTGGTTACGCGTGCGCGCCCAGTTCAGCGGGGCCGCCGCCACCGCGATGGCGCCTGCCATCACCAGCGCCAGGCTGGGGTCCCAGGCCCCGGTTACATCGAGAAACGCCAGCACCTTCGCGGGGTTGGTCAGGCCCCCCAGCAGCAGACCGAAGCCAAAGACCAACCCTGCGAGAAAGGCCGTGAACTTGCGCATGTTCAAGCCCCCAGCAGATGGCGGATGACATACACCGTGGCAAACCCGGTCGCCATGAAGCACAAGGTGGCCAGCATCGACCTCGGCGACAACCTGGACACGCCACAGACGCCATGGCCACTGGTGCAACCGGCGGCATAGCGGGTGCCCACACCGACCAGCAGGCCGGCAATCACCAACGCCGGCCACCCGGCGTGGACCTCGATCTCGGGCAATACGGTAAACACTCCCCACAGCAACGGCGCCAGCACCAGGCCGAGCAGGAACAACGCTTTCTCGCTGCGGCCCTCACCATCGCCCTGGATCAGGCTACCGAGCAGGCCACTGATGCCGGCGATTCTGCCATTCGCCAGGATGAACAGGCTTACGGCCAGGCCGATCAAGGCGCCTCCGGCCAAGGACGCCCAAGGTGTGAAGTTGACCCAATCGATGTTCATGCTGCAGCTCCCGCCAACAGAGGTTCTGGTCAAAATATAGGCCTGCGCGGGTACAAGAGCCTGTGCCAAAAGGGCTAACCGTTCGTTGCCGAACTCGGTCATCCGCGGGCCGGGATTGTAGTACCGTTCTGAAACCTGCAACGATGGGCTCGCCCAAGGTTCGCATGGCTGCTTCTGCTGTATTATTGCCTTCGTCAGGCCGCACATGCGGTAGCTGTCGCAGGGGCGAGAACAGGAGCAAAACATGTCCAAGTCAAGGGTGAAGGTGGCATTCCTGGCCGCCGAGCGCGAAGCGCAGGAGGCCAAAAAAGCCTTTCTTGAGCTTGTGCATGCTGACATATCAGAGCATCCGGAAAGGATCGAGCCCATCCCGTCAGCGTTGCTGAATCGTATGGGGCACCTTCGGGCCAAAGCGCAAGCGAACTCTGGGTAAGAACTGTCGGCACTGGCGTAGGGTCAAAGCCGGGCTGCCCAACCGCTATCGCCTTTTCTTCCAGTACCGAGGCGACCTTCCCAAAAGCATCATCTACGCATGGCTGAACGACGAGGCGACCCTACGCAAGGCTGGCGCTCGCACTGATGTCTATGCGGTTTTCAAGGCGATGCTCAAGAAAGGCGCAATGCCCGATACTTTTGCCGACCTTCTCCAGGCTTCCTCCCCAGTACCTGAGTACAACTGAGCAGTTCTGAATCAAAGCTCAGCGCTGCAGAAGTCAGCAGCAGCCAAATGCAAAACCCACGTCTCGGTACCATTGGCCTCAAACCGTTTCCACGGGGTGGCCAGCGCCTGTGCAAGGGGCTAATACGCACAGTGATGCAAGCTGATCTCGTAGGTCCTACAGGATTTCTTCTGCTATTCATGTAGTCCATTTCCCAACAGCCCTTTTTCAAGCTTTAGCCTGTTGAGATGGTGAATCTGCACGACTAGTCTCGCCCTGCTCGTCGTGTTTCACCGTCCGGGGTCGGCCGGGTCTTCAGGTCAGCAAAAACTGCACAAGGATCGTGCGGAATGGCCCGGAGGCCCTGGAGGGGGAGACGCGGCGGGCTCTTTTTTTCCACTGGGCAGGTGGCCGGTCGCGGCCGTTGCCATCGTTGACAGGGGGTAACGCATGGACAAGGAAGAGCAATCTCAGGAGCTGCAAAAACTGAACGTCATCGCACTGGCCCATCGCGGCAAGCAGATGCCAACGCGCCACTGGGTGCAGGCCATGCCGGGGCTGCAGACGCGTGAGGTGCTGGAGGAGGCTGCAGTCATCCTGGGCTGCGTCACCGGGCTTACCCAGCAGGCACTGGCCAAGCCGCGCGAGGCGCAGACGCTGATGCGAGCGACCTACTATCTGAGCGGCCTGGCCAGGGTCATGATCGAGGGGCAGCTGCCCTTGATCAAACAGCAAGGCGACAAATGAGGCTCGACAGTTGAACGACAAAGCCGCTTCCGGAGCACCGGGAGCGGCTTTTTCATGTGCGCAACCGGCCCGATTGGATCAAGCCCCGCGCCGCCGCAGTACCGTCGCCAACGCCACGGTCAGCACAACTGCCACCACCACGGCCAAGCCCATGGTCGCAGCAATGCCGATGCGCTCCAGCAAACCGGCCACGATCAGGTAAAACGCAATCACCCCCACCGCGCCAATCGCATTGCCGCGCACCATCATCGCCATCCCGGCGCGCCCGCTTTGCACGTGGGCAAACACCACCAACGGCCAGGCGATCACCGGGATCGGCGCCAGCATCCCGCTGGCGGCAGGCCCGAGCCAGCTGGCCAGGCTGGTGGTGATCATCAGCAGGCCGGTGGCGGACACCATGCGCAGGGGGATTTCCCAATAGCGGTGGCGGGGTTGGGCGAGGCCGTCGGGCCTGGTTTCGCGGCCACTGGCGCGGATCAGCACGGCGATCAGCAGCAGGGCCACGGCAATCGACAGGGGCAGGCCGCCCCAATGGGTGAAGGCGTAGGCCGCCACGCCATAACACAGCATCGCCAGCGGCGCGGCGCAGGCAATGCCGAAGCGGCGGGTGCTGTACAGGTAGACGGCGTAGGTGGCCTGCACCGCCGCCAGGCCGCCGAGGGCGCCGGGCACCGCGCCGAGGACGAACGCCGTGCCTTGCTCAAGGCACAGGAAGGTCATCACCAGCGCCGAGGTGATCGGCAGGCCGGACAGCAAGCCGCCGAGCAGGCCGCCCCAGCGCCGCGAGGCGAGGGACACGGCCCACATCAGCAGCGGCGTGACGATGAGTTTCAGGTAGAACAGGGTCATTACGTGGGTATCCGCTGTTGCCAAGGGTGCGCCCGCCGTCGGCATTGGGTGGGGCGCGGGTGAATCAGCCGCGGCTGGCCTCCAGCGCCTGGGCCAGGTCGGCAATGATGTCGTCGCTGTGCTCGATGCCGATCGACAAGCGCACCATGTCCCGTGGCACGCCGGCCTTTTCCAGCTCTTCGTCGTTGAGCTGGCGGTGGGTGGTGGAGGCGGGGTGGCAGGCCAGCGACTTGGCATCACCGATGTTCACCAGGCGCACCACCAGTTGCAGCGCATCGATGAAGCGTGCCCCAGCAGCCTGGCCGCCCTGGATGCCGAACGACAGGATCGAGGCCGGCTTGCCGCCGGTATAGCGCTGGGCCAACTCATGCTCGGGGTGGTCGGGCAGGCCGGCGTATTTCACCCACGCCACTTGCTCGTGGCCTTGCAGGTAGTGGGCAACCTTGAGCGCGTTCTCGGTGTGGCGCTCCATGCGCAGGGCCAGGGTCTCCAGGCCTTGCAGGATCAGGAAGGCATTGAACGGCGACAGCGCCGCACCGGTGTTGCGCAGCGGCACCACGCGGCAGCGGCCGATGAACGCGGCGGGGCCGAAGGCTTCGGTGTAGGTCACGCCGTGGTAGGAGGCATCGGGGGTGTTGAGCAGGGCAAAGCGTGCCTTGTGCTCGGCCCAGGGGAACTTGCCCGAGTCGATGACGATGCCGCCGATGCTGGTGCCGTGGCCGCCGATGTACTTGGTCAGCGAGTGCACCACGATGTCGGCGCCGTGCTCGAACGGGCGGCACAGGATCGGCGTGGCCACGGTGTTGTCGACGATCAGCGGCACGCCGTGGCGGTGGGCGGCGGCGGCCAGGGCGGCGATGTCGACGATATTGCCGGCGGGGTTGCCGATGGACTCGCAGAACACCGCCTTGGTGCGTTCGTCGATCAGCGCTTCGAGGGCGGCGATGTCGTCATGGGCGGCAAAGCGGGTGGTGATGCCCATGCGCGGCAGGGTGTGAGCCAGCAGGTTGTAGGTGCCGCCGTACAGCTTGGCCACCGAAACGATGTTGTCGCCGGTCTCGGCGACGGTCTGGATGGCGTAGGTGATGGCGGCCATGCCCGAAGCCACGGCCAGCGCGCCGACCCCGCCTTCGAGGGCGGCCATGCGCTGCTCGAGCACGTCGTTGGTGGGGTTCATGATGCGCGAGTAGATATTGCCGGCCACCTTCAGGTCGAACAGGTCGGCGCCGTGCTGGGTGTCGTCGAAGGCGAACGAGGTGGTCTGGTAGATCGGCACGGCCACGGCCCGGGTGGTCGGGTCGGGGCTGAAGCCCGCGTGGATGGCGAGTGTTTCCAGCTTCATGCAGTCGTTCCTTGAGCGTGGGTGGAAGCGGCTGAGCATGGAGCGCGACGCCTGTGAGGGTCAAGCCGTCTGGCAGGCAGTTTTGCCCAAGCAGTGGCAGAGTGCGCCCAGTATGTCTGTCGTACTTGGTAACTTCTTAGTGGCGTATTTTCGGACGCGTCCGACATACAGCCGCACTGTGCGCCATTAGATTGCGAGCCTTTTACAGGGAGTTCGTAACATGGCTTATCACGGATATATGTCGATCAAAGGTTCGCTTCAGGGGCTGATCTCGGCGGGCTGCTCCACCCAGGACTCAATCGGCAACAAGTGCCAACTGGGGCATAGGGACGAAATCATGGTGCTGGCTTTCGACCATGGCCTCACCCATGCCGACAACACGCAGCGCGCGCTGCACCGTCCCGTCTACCTCACCAAGTTCGTCGACAAGGCCACCCCGCTTCTGGCCCAGGCGCTGGACAGCGGCGAGCGGGTCGAATGCGACATTCAGTTCTTCCGCACCAGCGCTGCGGGCCTCCAGGAAAAATACTACTCGGTGAGACTCGGCGGGGCGGTGATCGTCCAGCAGAACGTCGCCATGCCCCACGCCGTCCTGCTCAACGAGCAGGAGCCGCAAGAGTATCTGGCGCTGCGCTACCGGGATATCTCCTGGGTGCACCATGTGGCCGGAACAACCGGGTATGCAACCTGGGGCGAGGAATGAGCGGGCGCAGCGAGCATGACGTGCCGTGGGACGACGACTTCTGGGAGGTCAGCCATGCCGCAGCGCGGCTGACGCAATATGCCTGCGAAGTTGCCGCGCGGTGCCTGGATGATGGGATGTTGCGGCTGCAGTTTACGCAGGAAATGGCGTATGTCGGGAAGGGCATTGTGGAGGATGTTCGGACCGGGAGGAGAACGCCGGAGCAAGGGCTGATTCAAATAAGGAAAGAACATGCCGAGTTGGCTGATCAGTTTTTTCAATATTCAAAACTGGTGGCAGGGTTGGCGGCCGGAGTAATACAGATTGCAGGCGGTGTCGCAGTATGCAAGCTGACCGCAGGGGTTGCGTGTGCTTTGGGGGGTATTGCACTCATGCAGCATGGGATCAATGCAGTTTATGAAAATGGTCGAAATATTTTTCAGGGAAGAACCGATACGGTAGGTCCATTGAGAAAGGGTTATCAGGAAGTAGCCAAGGCGCTGGGAGGGAAGGCTTCGCATGGGAATGTCGTGTATGCCGCTACGGATATGGCGTTGTCTGGTTTTGGGTTGACTACGCTCGTTGTTGGTCGAAATGCTTGGAGGCTTTTTAAGTACATCAGGTCTGATATGGTTCCTGCGTACAAAAATTTGGGGGCAGGAGCTATAGGCTTAGAGCTTGGCGTGAACGTCATGAATGGGGAGCTGATCTGGGTGGAGATTCAGAAGTAATGATTTCCTGGTTGTTCGGATGCTGCGTGGTTGTCGGGGTGGTGATTGCGTATACGCTTAGGTATAGGTTTTCTGGAGCGAATTTCAGATGGGTGACTTTTTGGTTGTGCGTGGTTTTCAATATATTTTTTTCAACTTATTACATGAGGATTATGGAGCGGTCCTATCTATTGTTTATTGGGTATGTGCCTGACTTTAGATATGAAAACCCTGCTGTTGGGTGGTGGTGCATTGTTGGTATGTGGATGCACAGCTTTGCATTTCCCGTGCAGTGGGAGCCAAAGAAATGGTTCAGAAAAAAGTGAAGCGCTACTGCGAATTCATGGGTAATGAATTCGGCACGCTGGATTTTGGTGTATGGGATAGCTGAGGGGTTGGCCCTCGTATTCATGCTCATTCACCTATACGGCATTGTGGCAATAAATAATGCTCGCTGTTTTTCTGGCTTATCCAAGGGTAGGGCTGATTCAACGCGGCTGGGATGATTGGTTGTAATTTGTAAGGCCTGATGAGGATTATGCGATGCTATGGTTTTATGTTGTTTTCTCTTTTGCAGCACTTGCGGGGTCACGGTTTCTAAGGTGCTGCGTAACAAAGCGAGGCGAGGAAGATACGAGGCATGGTGCTGTGATTTTCTATAATTTTATTCTGGCGTTCATGCATTGTTCGGTGGGTGCTCTGGATAAATATTTTTATGTCTATCAACGGCCCGACATAATTGAGCGTCACCCTCAAGTATTCTGGTTTGCTTGCGTATTTACCGTGCTTCATTTTGTTGCACAATTCCGGAAGAATAATGTGAATTGCTTCCGTTGGAAAAGAGACATGGATATTTTGAGGTAACGCCGTGGGGTGCTTATGACTGCCTTGACGTTTTTTCTTGTCGTGTGCTGGAGCCTGTCATCGTCAATGCTTTTCTGGTTCTTTTTTTCCGGAATCAATCTGACCGAGGGCAAATCGGTACTCGGTTCGTTCTACAACATTGGCTTCGCGGTTTTTTACTTCTTCCATGTCTTTCCCGGTGAATATGGACGATTCGGCCTCCCCGTCGAGACCGTTCATGAACACCCCTGGATCGTCTGGTTGTCGATCCCGATGATTCTGCACCACCTTTGGATCATCCCTGGGCTGACCCCTTCCCCCATCCGCTTACGCCGCAAATGGGACCCCACCTTCAAGCGCCACGGCGAACCCTGACCCTATCGCCCCACCACCCCCTGAACCCGCGTCGTCTCTTCCTCCAAGTACGTCAGCAACGCCGCCACCTCCGTCTCCCCCAACCGCATGTTGGGCATCGCCAGCTGGTTGTACTGCTGGTACAGCAGCATGGCTAGCGGGTCTTTTTCGGCCAGCATCTGGTCCGGCACCATCAGCCAGCGTTTCAGCCAGGCTTCGTCGCGCTGGCGGGTCACCCCCAGCAGGTCCGGCCCAATCCCGCCGGTGGCACCGCGTTCGGCCTCGCCCACGGTGTGGCACGATGAGCAGCGGGTGCGGAACAGTTGCTCGCCGGCACTGGGCGTGCGGATCTCGGGCGCCTGGGTGTAGTCGAGGTTCTGCACGCTGGCGGTCTTCCAGTTGTGCAGGCTGTTGGCCAGGCGGTCGGCGAGGATGTACGGGCTTTCGAAGGGCGAGGCTTTCATCCAGCGGCCGGTGCTCTGGTTGCCGATGATCAGGCTCAGGTTGTGGTCTTTGCTGCGGCCGTTCTCCAGCCCTTCGATATACAGGCCGAGGCTGCGGCGCAGCTGTTCGATGTCGGCGGCCTCGCCGGTGAGCAGGGTCCAGCCCGGGCCGATGGAGAACTTTTCGGCGTAGCGCTTGAGGGTGGTGGGGGTGTCGTTATAGGGGTCGATGCTGATCGAGTAGAAGAAGATGTCCTGGCCGACGCGTTCGCCCAAGAGCTTCTGCACCTGGCGCAGGCGCGCGGTTTCCACCGGGCAGGAGTCGCCGCAGCCGGTGAAGATGAAATTGATGGCGACCACTTTGTCTTTGATCAGGTCGTCGAAGAACCGTACTTGGTTGCCGTCCTGGGTAAGCAGGGGAATGTTGGGGAAGTAGTTGGCACCCCAGGGGGTGTCGGGCTCAGCGCTGGCGCGGGTCGGGGGCAGGGCGCAGGGTAGGCTGAGGATAATCAGCAGGGGCAGCAGCAGGCGCCAGGTGCGGGGCATGGTCTTACCCTCTTGGGTGGGTG